>JAFASL010000373.1 GCA_019244535.1 Alphaproteobacteria bacterium | reverse complement strand
GTGGAGCGATCGACGTCAGCTTCGTCCTTTGCCGGCTCCTCGTCGTCATTTGCCACTGAGTGCGGGGCAGGTTCTTCCTCGTGATGCCGTCGGCGCCGACGACGACGGCGGCTTCGGACGTGCGCGTCCCCGCTCTCCTCCTCGCTCTCGGCGGTCTCTGCGATGTCCTCGTCTTCCTCCTCTTCCTCGTCCGAAATCGGAAGTTGCGTGAGCGGCGCAGCCGACAAAGGTGTGGGCTCGGCCGAAACATAGGCGCGCAGCCGCTCCAGCCTGAATGCCGGCGGGATCAGCGCATCGTCTCGCGCGACCAGCACCCGGATGGCATACCGCGCTTCCAGCTGCACCAGGGAATCCCGCTTCTGGTTCAATATGTAAAGCGCGACCGATGTCGGCACATGAACGCAGATTTCGGCAGAGCGCCGCCGCATTCCCTCCTCTTCGATCGACCGCAGCACGTAGAGCGCCGTCGATTCGGTGGAACGGATGAAGCCGGTGCCGCCGCAGTGCGGGCACGGCAAGGTCGAGGTCTCGACAAGGGACGGCCGCAACCGTTGCCGGGACATCTCCAATAGGCCGAACGCGCTGATCCGGCCGACCTGAATCCGCGCGCGATCGTTCTTCAGCGCGTCTTTAAGGCGGCGCTCGACTGCGGATTGATTGCGATGCTCCTCCATATCGATGAAATCGATTACAATCAACCCGGCAAGGTCGCGCAATCTCAGCTGCCGGGCAATTTCCTCAGCCGCTTCCAGATTGGTTCGGACCGCCGTTTCTTCGATGTTGCGCTCGCGGGTCGAGCGCCCGGAATTGACGTCTATCGCAACCAGTGCCTCGGTCTGATTGATCACGACATACCCGCCGGAACGCAGCTGCACGATCGGCGAATGAATCGCGTCGATCTGGCTTTCGACCTGGAACCGGTGAAACAGGCCGATCTGAGGATCCCGATAAGGCTGGACCCGCTTGGCATGGCTAGGCATGAGCATTTTCATGAATGCCTTTGCCGTACGGTAGCCTTCCTCGCCCTCGACCAAGACTTCTTCGATATCCCGCGTATAAAGATCGCGGATCGACCGCTTGATCAGATCGCCTTCTTCATAAATCAACGCGGGCGCAGTCGAACGTAATGTCAGGTCGCGAATTTCGTTCCAAAGCCGAAGCAGGTATTCGTAGTCCCGCTTGATTTCGGCTTTTGAGCGCTCGGCGCCGGCGGTGCGAACGATCACCCCCATGCCCTCGGGAATGTCGAGCTCCTCGAGGATATCTTTCAATCGGCGCCGGTCGGTAATGCTGGTGATCTTGCGCGAGACCCCACCGCCACGCGCCGTGTTCGGCATCAGCACGCAATAGCGGCCGGCGAGCGACAGGTAGGTCGTCAGCGCTGCGCCCTTGTTGCCGCGCTCCTCCTTGGTGACCTGAACCAGCATGATCTGCCGACGCTTGATCACCTCCTGGATCTTGTAGTGCCGTATCGTGCGCGAACGCTGGCTCTCGGCTTCCTCGAACTCGTCGCCGCCCAATGTCTCGACCGCCTCGACAGTCTCGCCCTCGGTCTCGACAAGACCAACCGAGGCGCCCTGATCGGCAGCGGGGATCGAGCCCGGCTCCGTGGCCCCGGTCTCGAACTCGGCGGCTGAGGCGATCACCTCGTCCACGCCGACCAAAGCTGCTGCGCCCGAGGCTGAGTTCGGAGTCTCGTCGATCGTCGGGGCGCCCTTTGCTCCGCCATTCGGCTCGTGCAGCATTGCGGCTGGCCCGTACCAAATGTCGGAAGCGCCGACGATCTGGGGCGCCATCGCCGCATCCTTCTCGGCACCGTCGGGTTGGAGAGGGGCAGTTTCCCACGCTGCCGCGGGCGCGTTCTCGCCGGTCTGCGATCTCTCGGGAGGCACGTCTGGCGCGCGTGGCTCGTCGCCACTCATCGCGCCGATCTCCTGCGGGGCCGGATCCCTGTTTTCGAGCATTTCCGGCTCCGAGGCCTCCAACCCTTCGTCTTCGGTGCCGTCGGGGGCGGCCGGGAGCGGAACCGGCTCCGGCAACGCTGCGGCGAGCTCGACGATGTCTTCCCCGGCCGCTACGGATGCGGCTTCTTGGGTTTCGGCTTCCTCATTTACCGAATCAGTGCCGTTCGGCTCTCGATCACCAACAGGGATTTTGTAGTAATCGGGATGAACTTCGCTAAACGCCAGGAAACCGTGTCTGTGGTTGCCATAGTCGACAAATGCGGCTTGTAGCGAAGGTTCTACCCGGGTGACCTTGGCTAAATAGATGTTGCCTTTTACTTGCCTCTTTGTCGAAGACTCGAAGTCGAACTCTTCAAGCCGGTTGCCGCTGAGCACTACCACCCGGGTCTCTTCCGGATGGGTGGCGTCGATGAGCATGCGTTTTGCCATTCTGGCATAACTCCGGGGCGCCACCCGCTGCCGCGCGAAACTCGGCCGGCGCGCTCCTGTCTGCTAGGAAGCCGCTGGCGCCTGAACCCGGTCCACTATGCGATGAGAAGAAATCGGCCATGGTCTCGTCAGGCAGCCTTTGTCGGCTTCGGGTTTCTACTGTCCGTGTCGCCGGGCGCTGTGAGCCGGCGCGGCGGCAGCCAACGTCTCGGCTATGTGGCAGTGCCCTACCGGACGCGGCGCCCGGTCGGCAGACGGCGGTTTCGCGATCCTCACTGTACAGACTAAGCGACCCCGCCACAATTGTTTCGTCCTACCAGCAATCCCCCCTCACCTGCTCCGCCGTGCAGGCAAGTGAACCGCCAAGTCGCAAAACGCTTGGAATGGCATCGCCGATGGAGCATATGTGGGCTCTGCCGCGCGGGCTCGCTATGCGAGGGTGGTCTGGCGGCCATTTGCCCGGGGATAGCCGCAGAGCGCAGCGACATGGTTAAAATAGTCCGGTTTCTGTTTGTCTGCGCGGTTATGCTGGCGATCGCAGCCTGCGGCTTCGTCGGGATCACGCTGTGGTATTTTGGTCGTGATCTGCCGGATTACCAGCAGCTTGCGCATTACCAGCCGCCGATCATGACGCGTGTCCAGGCCGGCGATGGACGGCTGCTCGCCGAATATGCGACCGAGCGGCGGATCTTTGTGCCAATCCAGGCGATCCCGACACCCGTCATCAACGCTTTTTTGTCGGCCGAGGACAAAAATTTTTACAATCATCACGGCGTCGACCCGGTCTCCATCCTGCGCGCTGCAATTACGGATGTGAGCCGGTTTCATGCCAATCGTCGCCCGGTCGGCGCTTCGACGATCACGCAGCAAGTCGCGAAGAACATGCTGCTGTCGAGCGAGATCTCGATTGAACGCAAAGTGAAGGAGATCCTTCTGGCCACCCGCATCGAGGCGGCGCTGCCGAAAGAGCGCATCCTCGAGCTGTACCTGAACGAGATCTACCTAGGCTCCGGCGCCTATGGCGTCGCCGCTGCTGCGCTCACCTATTTCAACAAATCTCTCGACGAGCTGACCCTCGGCGAGGCTGCCTTTCTCGCCGGGCTGCCAAAAGCGCCCAACCGCTACAGCCCGGCACGTTTTCCACTAACGGCAAAAGCCCGGCGCGATTGGGTTCTGGACCGAATGGTCGAAGACGGAGCGGCCACGCATGCGGAGGCAGCGCAAGCCGAGGCCGAGCCGCTCGAGATCCACCATCGGCAAGAGGCGGAAGAAGTCAGAGCCCCTTATTTCGCCGAGGAGGTCAGGCGCGAGCTGCTCGCCCGCTATGGCGAGAAGGTCTTGTACGGGGCGGGGCTGTCGGTGCGCACAAGCCTCGACGCACGGCTCCAGGCAGCTTCGGACAAGGCGTTGCGCACCGGGCTGATCGCCTATGAGCACAGTCACGGCGGATGGCGCGGCGCAATTGCCCGAATCGACCCGAAAGGAGATTGGGGGACGCACCTCGCGGCAGTGCCGGTGCCCGGCGTCGTGACCGATGTCGGCTGGCAGCTCGCGATGGTGGTCCGCAGCGAGCCCGACGGCGCGGCGATCGGCTTTGCCAACGGCGCCAGCGGCCGCATCCCGTTTTCCGAAATGCGCTGGGCGCGGCCACGACATGAGAACGGCACCTTTGGTCCCTATCCGCGCGGCGCCGCCGATGTCGTCAAACCGGGCGATGTCGTCATGGTCGAACCGCTCAACAGCGCCAAGGGGGAGGCGAGCAGCAGCAGGGCCGCCGGCCTTTACACGCTGTGTCAGGTTCCGGAAGTTTCAGGCGGCCTCGTGGCGATGGATCCGCATACCGGGCGCGTCCTGGCGATCAGCGGCGGCTTCAGCTTTGCGACGAGCCAGTTCGATCGCGCCACTCAGGCCAAGCGGCAGCCAGGCTCGTCGATCAAGCCATTCGTCTATCTGACGGCGCTCGATCACGGCTTTACGCCATCGACATTGGTCGTCGACGGGCCGATATCGTTGCCGCAAGGCCCGGGGCTGCCGATGTGGTCGCCGACGAACTACACGAAACGAGGCCAAGAGGTGAGGTGGCACGGGCCGACACCGTTGCGTGTCGCGCTCGAGCTGTCGCTCAATGCAGTGACCGCCAGGGTTGCTTCGATTGTCGGCATGGAGCCGATCGCCGAGACGATCGAGCGTTTTGGCATCATGGACCACACGCCGCGCGAATATTCGATGGCGCTCGGCGCCGGCGAGACGACATTGCTGCGGCACACCGCGGCCTATGCGATGCTGGTCAATGGCGGCAAGCGGATCACCCCGACCTTTGTCGACCGGGTGCAGGACCGCAACGGCGCGACGATCTTTCGCGCCGATCAGCGGCAGTGCCGGGACTGCAGCGATATCGAGTGGGCGCATCAGCCGGTGCCGGATATTCCCGACACGCGCGAGCAGGTGGCCGATCCCGGCTCGGCCTTCCAGATAGTAACAATGCTGCAAGGTGTCGTGGAGAGAGGCACCGGAAAAGCCGTGCAGGCGGTCGGCAAGCCGATCGCCGGCAAGACCGGCACGACCAATGACTGGCGCGATGCCTGGTTTGTCGGGTTCACGCCCGATCTCGCGGCGGGCGTCTATATCGGTTTTGACGATCCCGACAGCCTGGGCGATGACGAGACTGGCGGTCACATCGCAGCACCGGTCTTCCGCGACTTCATGCTCGCCGCGCTGAAGGACGCGCCGCCGACGGCGTTCCGCACACCGCCGGGAATGCGGCTTTATCGCGTCAGCGCCGCGACCGGCCTGCCCGCCAGTGCGGGACAATCGGCCATCTACGAGGCCTACAAGCCGGGCACCGAACCCGGCCACAACCGCAATCTCGGCCTGCAGCACGCGCCCAGCGATGATGACGAGGAGACGCCGGTCGCCTCGGGCAGAGAACCGGAGACCGAGCCGAGGCCGATACCGTTGCGCGGTGCTCCGAGCAGCGGCACCGGCGGCTTATATTAGGCGGGTCGCCACACCCCATATGGAGTGAACCATGCGCGCCGAAATTCAGGCGGCCGCCGACGACATCAACAGGTCGTTGGCGCTGCTGAGGAGGCATCTTTGACTGGGATACCGCA
The DNA here is from genome assembly GCA_019244535.1 of Alphaproteobacteria bacterium. Lineage (GTDB taxonomy): Bacteria > Pseudomonadota > Alphaproteobacteria > ATCC43930 > CGMCC-115725 > AP-15. The sequence goes on along the minus strand of JAFASL010000373.1, from coordinate 1,170 downwards.
ACCCGCCGCCTCGCGGAGCTGAACGCTCAAGCCGAGAATCCGCGGCTCTGGGACGATCCCGCCGCAGCCCAAAAGCTGTTGCGTGAGCGCACCAGGCTCGACCAGGCGATCGGCAGCTACCGGCGGATCGAGCGCGAGGTCGGCGAAACCCTCGAACTGATCGAATTGGGCGAGGCGGAAGGCGAAGCTTCCGTCGTTACCGATGCGGAAGCGGCGCTTGACAGACTTCGCGCCGAAGCGGCGCGTCGCGAGCTCGAAAGCCTGCTCTCCGGTGAAGCCGACGGAAATGACTGCTATCTCGAAGTGCACGCCGGAGCAGGCGGCACCGAGGCGCAGGATTGGGCCGAGATGCTGCTGCGCATGTATGTGCGCTGGGCCGAGGCGCGCGGCTACAAGACCGAGTGGCGCGAAGAAAGCGGCGGCGAGGAGGCCGGGATCAAATCGGCGACGGTCAGGATCAACGGCGCCGACGCCTATGGCTGGCTGAAGACCGAGAGCGGGGTGCATCGCCTGGTGCGCATTTCGCCGTTCGATTCGAACGCCCGCCGGCACACGAGCTTTGCGTCGGTCTGGGTCTACCCGGTCGTCGACGACAAGATCGAGGTCGAGATCAACGACAAGGATTTGCGCATCGACACCTACCGCTCCTCGGGCGCGGGCGGCCAGCACGTCAACAAGACCGACAGCGCGGTGCGCATCACGCACATGCCGAGCGGCATTGTCGTGCAGTGCCAGAGCGAGCGGTCGCAGCATCAGAATCGTGCGCACGCCTTTGCAATGCTGCGCGCCCGGCTTTACGAGGCCGAGTTACAGCGCCGCGAGGCGGCGACCGACGCGATGAACGCGACGAAGACCGACATCGGCTGGGGCCACCAGATCCGCTCTTATGTGCTGCAGCCCTACCAAATGGTGAAGGATCTGCGCACCGGCGTTGAAACCTCGAACACCGGCGCGGTGCTCGACGGTGACCTCGACCGTTTTTTGGCCGCCGCCCTCGCCGCCCGCATCAAAGGCGCCGACGCGGTCGTGACGGAGGGCTGACCCAGGCTGAGTTGGGCGGACAATCTGTGCGCCCGCGATGTGTGCTTACTACCTTGCCAGAGAAATCGGCTCCTTCCAAAATCAAGTATAACCGGCCGCTCGTGTCAAATATTGTTAACAGGAGAACTT
>JAFASL010000344.1 GCA_019244535.1 Alphaproteobacteria bacterium | reverse complement strand
GCGCTGCGCCGCTTTGACAATGAAGCGCACCGCATCTATGGCGTCATGAATCTCGGTTTGTTCGAGAAGCGCTATCTCGCGGCCGGCCAATACACGATTGCCGACATGATCTGCTATCCCTGGGCCTCGAGCTGGGCGACCCGGAAGATCGAAATTGACGAGTTCCCAAATGTAAAACGCTGGCTGGAAGAAATCGGCGAGCGGCCGGCTGTCAAGAAAGCCATGGCCATGGGGCCGGAGTTCCGGGAGGATCCTGCTTCGATCAGCGCCGAGGAGCAGGCCCGTCGCAGAAAACTCGTGGCAGACCAACGGGCGCAGCCGATCCCCGCGCAATGGATTCGCGCTGCGTAGGGGGTAGTTGTTGGGTCGCGAGACGCAGGCAAGGCTCGAATACCGCCGGGACGCCAATCACCTGCCGGAAGGCACATAGCTTCGCCCAGACGGCTACCAAGGGTCTGCTGAGCGGCCGATATGGTCACCCGCACCTTTTATCGCCGTCCAGAGGACAGCCAAGGCTATTCTGAGGGGCTCTTCTCTGGAATAGAGGCACCGCAGCCGAGCGTCTCATCGCGGAAGGCCGACTGCCAGTTCCGCGTAACGATCAGTTGGGCGCAATTTAGGAATCGGGCCTCAGACAAAAACGCTCCAGCGAGATCGGCGCCATCGAGCACCGCTTTAAACAGATTGGCGTCCTCCATATGGGAGCCAGACAGGTTCGCCTGCGAAAAGTTCGTCCCTCTGAGGTCGGCACCTCGCAGATCGGCGCGGAAGAGATCGAATCCGCTCAGATCGAACCCCCGCAGACCGGCGCCAGACAAGTCGGGCGTTACGTTCTGTTCCGCCCGCCATGAGTTCCATGCTGCGGCGCCCCGTCGGAGAATATCGACATGGTCAGCGTTTGGCATCTTCCATCCCCGTGAAGCCTCCGGGCAGTCTTGTTTCGGCGTTGAGATGGGCTCGATCAAGCTGTACCTGCGTTACGCCCTCGGCACCTTCCAAATTGGCGTCGGACAAGTCAGCGCCGTCGAGCTTTGCCAACCGTAAATATGCGCCGCGCAAATCGGCACCTTGCAGTGAGGCTCCGGCCAGGAAAGCACTGCCCAGCGGAGCATCCCGCAGGTCGGCCGCGTCGAGCTGCGCACCGCGAAGTCCAGCGCCACGCAAATTAGCCTTGCGCAGGTCGGCTCCTGTTAGCACGGCTCGATCGAGCTGAGCCCCGCTCATGTCAGCCTCGCCCAGGCAGGCGCCCCGCAAGACTGCGTCCGCCATCAGCGCGAACTCCATCTCCGTCCTCGCGAGACAGGCATTCTCAAAACTGGCCGAAACCAGACTGGCGCCACTGAGGCGTGCCCGGGACAAATCCGCACCGTCAAAGCGCGCCTGCTGTGCGATTGAGCCGATCAGGTTGGCCCCCCGTAAATTAGCTCCGGTGAGATCGGTCCCTCGGAGCACCGCACGATCCATCTTGATGCCGCGCAGATCGAGCCCGGAGAAGTCTCGTCCGGTCAGGTCGACCAATGAGAAATTCGCGCGGTGGCCTTCGTGATACTCCGTCTCGAGGTAGAGCCGGTGCGAACCCAGCATCTGCTCGATGTCCTCCGAGGAGAGCACGCGGATGGGCCTTTGGGCTGCGGAATCTGTCAATCAGCGCGGAACCGGGACCCGGAATTAGCGTCCAATCGCGACCCACGCTAGCGGTTGAGCAATCGGTCGTCCCCGGAGTCCACGCAGGGGACCCGCGCGCGCCGCGCAGTGCCCTCACAAGCGACGGAGCGACGCGCGTGGGGAGGCGCTGTGGGCCCCCGGGGGCGATCCGCGGGGCACGGGCCTCAGGTTCGGTTTTTTGAAGCGCCAGCTCTCGTTGCCCACTACATTGGACTCGCGGCGAAAGCGGGTAATTATCGGCATCGATCGTGTCCCGAAGCAGCCGAGCGAGTGCGTCGGTTTCCTCATCGGTTAGGTCGGGTTTCATACCCGATAGACGAGGTGGTTAACCAATGGAGGCGAGTCCGGGAAATTCAGGCATTCTGGGTCCGAGCAATTCCATGCTCGGGTGTGGCTCAACAACGCCACAAGATTATCTGGAATGGAGTGGCTTTGGTCGGCGAAGAGAGCGTGAGTGTGGGTCACCGGCGGCACCCGCCGCCGGGTCAATCAGGAGACCCCACCTATGCGCATCTACATCAACGGCAATGACGGGATCACCCTGTGCCGCGAGGCGCCGGCCACAGTCAATGAGGGCGAGATTGCAATCGCTTCGAACGACGAATTGCATGCCGCCCCACTCAACGGCAAGCGGCTGCTGGCGCTGTGGAATGCTCTGCCCGGTGTCGAAAAGCGGAAAAAGCTTGGCGACCGCGAGGCGCTGGTCGATCAGCTGTGGTCCGCGATCGAGGCCTTGCCGGACCCGGAACCG
>JAFASL010000312.1 GCA_019244535.1 Alphaproteobacteria bacterium | reverse complement strand
ATGAATTGTCGAACGGCGAGGTGACGCAGATCCGCGACGGCGCCATCCGCAACATAATGAAGGCAAGGGCACCGACCGAGGCTGACAGGAAAGCCCTAGCCTCGAAGCCCCTCAAGCTGCCGGACCGGAATGATCCACAGGGCCGTGCGATCGCAACAGTCAGGCTGTTGGTGGAGCGACAACCCACAGCGGTGATGGCAGTGAGATCAGATGGCCGCACCTTTGCCGAGCTAGGGCAATCTTTGCGACACCTCGCGCTCTATCGCAGTCCAGGGGGCAAGATCGCCTTCCGAACAGAAACGCGGCTTCAGGCAATAGAACACTTGCGGAAGTTCAAAGCTCCAGTCCGGCGTACGCTCGATGACGGCAGCGTGTTGGTGTTCAGCCTTTGCGCGGGAGACATATTGGCACGAAGGCTGGCTAACGGCTGCGTCGAGCACCTCGTCGTCCGCAAGGTCAACCAAGCCGGTCGGGTTTTCTATAAGCCTGTAGTGCGAGCGGATACACCAAAGCCGGAGGTCTCGTTCGGCCCCATTAGCTTTGCAGACGGCAGCATCTGGAAAGTTTCGGTTGATCCAATAGGCCGAGTAAGGCCGGCGCGTGATTAAGAAAACGGTCGAGATCGTCACCGCCGGGACGCGGCTCTCGATCTCTCGTCGACAGTTGGTAGTCGAGCGCCCGGAGCGGGAGACCCAGACGTTGCCGTACGAGGATATCGGCGTGCTCGTCGTAGACCACCCGCAAACCTCCTATACCCATTCGGTATTCACGACGCTCCTGCACGACGGCGCTGCGATCGTCTTGTGCGGCCCCGGACCACATGCCGGCAGGTCTGCTCCTCTCGTTTGACGCCCATACCACCCAGACCGAGCGGCACCGCGCGCAAGCCGGCGCGAGCGCGGGCGTCAAGAACCGGGTCTGGAAACTGCTGATCGCCGCGAAGCTCCGCCAGCAATCCGCGGTCTTGTGCCACTATACCGAGAACGATGCCGGATTGTCGGCGATGGCCCGGCGCGTCCGCTCGGGCGACCTGCAAAACCTCGAGGCGGGTGCGGCGCGGCGCTACTGGCCGAGACTGCTCGGCGTCGAGTTCCGCCGCTCCCGCGGCGGGCCGCCGCCGAACGATCTTCTCAATTACGGACACTCGGTGCTCCGCGCCGCCGCGGCACGCGCGGTGGCCGCGGCGGGTCTCATTCCGACCCTTGGCGTCCACCACCGCAACCGGGGTAATCCATTCTGCCTCGCCGATGACCTGATCGAGCCTTACCGCCCTTACGCCGACTGGCGGGTCAAGGGAATGCTGTTCGACGCAAATTTACCGCCTCCCCTGGACCGAAGCGCAAAGGCGGCGTTGCTTTCCTTGTTCAACGAGACCGTCCTCGTCGGCGACCGCCGTTTGCCGTTGCTGCTCGCTTTTCACGCGAGCGCCGCCTCGCTGTGCCGGATGTTGACGGACAACGGCAAGGAGCTGTTGCTGCCGGATGGGCTGCCGATCACCGAGCCGGAAGCGGACGAGGATGCCTGACCATTCCTATCCGGTTCAGCCTTGGGGCCTTAGGTCCATGTGGGTCATCTCGCTGTTCGACCTGCCCGTGCAAACCTCTAAGCAGCGAAAGGATTACGCCCGCTTCCGCAAGGGCTTGCTGGAGGACGGTTTCACAATGATGCAGTTTTCCGTGTATTCGCGACATTGCGCGTCGATCGAGAACGCCGAGGTCCATGTCGAGCGGATGGGCCGCAGGCTGCCGCAGGAGGGAGAGGTTCGATTCCTAACGATCACCGATAGGCAATACGCTCGAATTCGGACGTTTTGGGGCCGCAAGCGTCGGCCTGCGGCCCCTCTGCCCTCCCAGCTTGAACCATTCTGATGACCCAGAAGGGCGTTTATACCACGCTTTTCAGCGGCTTAGGAGCCGCCCTATTGTAGCAAACCGAGGAATGGCCGCAAACCGCAGCCGAGCAGCGTGCAGCGGCCCAAATGGGCTGCCGCACGCCGGTCCGCTCCGCGGCCATTTGCAATCAACATGATTCCGTTTCGCGGCACCCTCAAGCGGCGATCTCCGCGAGAAGCGGGTTGAACCGATCGGCGGCTTCATACTGAACCCAATGCCCCGCTCCCGGAATCACTTCGAACCGGACGTCAGGTTGAATATTCCGCAATGCGCGGGCGCGATCGTCAAGGTGAGGATAAGCGGTAGCGTCGCGCTCTCCCCAGATCCCGTCGATCCGCGCATTGATGAGCGGGAGCGCCCGGGCGAGCGTGTCGGCACGCGAGAACCGCCGGCTCTTGATGCGGCCCCGCGGTGCGTTCTCCGCCTGGATGTAGATCGCGAGTTCGTCGATCTTACTCGGGTCGGCAATCATCAGCGCCGCAAGGTTCTGGCGGGCAACATCGAGCGCCTCGGTCTCGGAGGCACCTTCAGGCAATCGCCGAAGCGCCGTCGGCTGACGGACCAGACCCAGACCGTTCGAACCGACGATCGTAAAGCGGCGCACGCGATCGCCCAATTGCGCAGCCACGTGCCCGCCGAGAACGCCGCCAAACGAAAAGCCGGCGATGTGTAGACCGCCTCGGGTTGGAAACAGGATATCGAGCCCCCGGACGATGATGCCGGCCAACCCTTCCGCAGTATGCGGCTCAGGCGGCGTCGCCGACTCGCCGAGCCCGGGCAGGTCTGGGGCCGCCACGGTGAAAGCGCGGGACAGCGGAAGCACGTTGCGTATCCAGTGTGTCCAGGACCCGTACCCACCGTGGAGCAAGACAAGTGCAGGCCCACTCCCCCATACGCGCCAGACCATGTGGCGGTCTCCGCATGGTGTCTCGACCCGCCGCGCTTCGGCCGCGACGCCTTTGACATAGCTTATGGTCTCCTCGCCAATCGAGTTCACCAGCGTACCTCGCGATTGCCCTGCCACAGCTGATAGCCGGTTTCGCCTCGAACGCCTAGCCTTCCACCGGAGCCAGGTGGAACCGGCTTCGAGCCGACCTGTTCAGGCAAAGGAATCTCGGTTTGACACAGGAGAAAA
>JAFASL010000212.1 GCA_019244535.1 Alphaproteobacteria bacterium | reverse complement strand
CCTATCTGCTGCTGACCAGTTTTACCCCGCTCAATTTGACCAACCCGGCAAGCGAGTGGAATTTTCAGCACCCGCTAGTCAACTACGCCCTGCTCCCGGGCGATGCGCGTTTCCTCAATTCCCTATGGGTGCAGGCAAAGCTGTCGTTCTGGACGGTGTTCCTGCAGCTATTGATCGGCCTGAGTTTTGCCCTGCTGCTCAATCTGAAGAGCGGACTGGTCCAGGCGGCGCGTACTGTGTTTCTCATTCCGATGGTGCTGCCACCGATCGTCGTCGCGATCATCTGGAAGGTGCTCTACACACCCGACATCAGCCCGGTGCACTGGCTGTTGCGCGCGCTGGGTTGGGATATCCCGGCTTTGATCACCAATCCGGAATGGGCGCTGACCGCGATCATTGTTGCCGATACCTGGGAATGGTTTCCGCTGACCATGCTGATGGTGCTCGCCGCGCTTCAGACCGTGCCGGAGGAGCTCATACACTCGGTGCGGGTCGACGGCGCCGACGCCTGGCAGATGACATTGCACGTGCTGCTGCCCTACATCCGCGGCACGCTGATGGTGGCTGGGCTGTTCCGTCTGATCGACAGCATGAAGGCGTTCCCGCTGATCTATCTGTTGACGGACGGCGGTCCCGGCTCGGTGACCGAGGTCACCAACTATTATGCCTTCCAGCAGGCGTTCAATTTCTCTTATCTCGGTTTCTCTTCGGCGATCACCGCGGTTTTGGTCGGTGCCACCCTCGTGCTCAGCTGGTTCGTGGTGCGGCTGACCGGATGGGGTGCAGTCGAATGAGCGCCAGGCGGACCAACCGGCTGATCATCCAGGCCCTCGTCATTGGGCTGGCAGCCCTCGTGCTGGCACCGTTTCTGTGGCTGCTGCGAATGTCGTTCGAAACCAACGCGCAGATCTTCGCGTTTCCGCCGCGGCTGTGGTTCGCCCCGACCATCGGCAACTACCTCGCGCTGTGGCAGACCGAGTTCCGCCACTCCTTTCTCAACAGCACGGTCGTCAGCCTCGCCTCAACCTTGACCTCCATGGTTGTCGGTGTGCCGGCCGCCTATGCGCTGTCGCGCATGCGGCGGCACTCCGACATGCTGAGCCTGTGGATCATCGCCAGCCGGCTAGCGCCGCCGACCGCCTTCGCGATCCCGTATTTTCTCGTCTACCGCGAGCTCGACCTGATCGACACCAGGCTCGGCCTCGTCACCATCTATTTGACATTCAACATTTCGCTGGTGATCTGGTTGATGCGCTCGTTTTTTGAGAACACGCCGCGTGCCTTCGAGCAGGCGGCGTGGATCGACGGCGCAGGATTCTGGCAGGGCCTTATCCGCATCGTGCTGCCGACCGCTGCGCCCGGATTGGCGGCGACCGCGATCCTTTGCTTCGTGTTTTCCTGGAACGACTTCTTTTTTGCGCTGATCCTAACCCGCAGCGACGCGATGACCGCGCCCGTCGCCGTCGTCAACTTCATGAATTACGAAGGCTGGGAATGGGGCCGCATCGCCGCTGGCGGCACGATGGTAATGCTCCCGGTCCTGGTGTTCTCGCTGGTGGTGCGGCGCTTCCTGATCAGCGGCCTCACCGCCGGAGCCATCAAAGGGTAGGGACGGTACGCGACTGGCTGCGATACCGGGGCTTCGCCGGACGCATGCTTCGTCCCCGAACGCCTCGCCGCCTAGCGACCGCACTCGATTATCGCGCGCCGTTGCTCCGAGGGGACCGAGGGTGCGAACCCCGCTTGCTCCAGCGGCCGACAGTCCGTGAACCATCGGTTCCGCCGGCGATTTTATGGCGAGAGTAATCGACCCGAGTGCGTCGGAAATCCCAAGCTCTCGTGCCGCGGTACTACAAGTTCGAATCCATCTCCCTCCAGCGGACAGTCCGTCTCTCACGGGAAGTAGCAGGCCGGCTGTCGAAATCCCGGCTTTCCGTGCGGGTTTGCGGGCCATGGGGGGTGGCGCGGTCGGCAGAGACCGGGACGGACCAGCAACCTGGCGCCTACTGGCGCCAATGTCTCTGCCGGGCCAAATTCCAGTACCGCAGTGCCAGTGATGTAGTCCAAGGTGGTCGCAGCTCTTGCCGAGCGAAGCTGGTCTTGGCTCAGCCGGTCAGGCGAAGCCGAGCACGCTGCGTTGCTCGTGCCAGGCGGGCGGCAGACGCGAGTGCGCCAGCAGCTTGTCCGCAGTCAGATCGCGCGGTTGGCGGCCGTCGAGAATGGCTTGCGTGATGTCCGGGGCGAATAGCTGAGGCGGACGAGCCGCGTGAAATAGGATGGGCTCACGCCCTCACGCTTGGCGAGTTCGGCGAACGGCACACCGTCGCTGCCGACGAGTGTGGCATTGAACCGGCGCGCTCTGATCAGCAGCTTGATCAGCCGGGCATCGGGTTTGGCTGTCGCAAACGGGTCGATGCCGTCTATCAGCATCTTGATCTCGCGCCCGGAGCGGCGCAGCTCGATCGGTACCGAGAGGATCTGGGCTTCGTCATCTGTCTCGCTCGGCGATGGCGTCGCGGCGATATCAAGCAGCGTGGAAAGCCCCGTTGCCTCGTACTGTGCTTGTTCGAGGGCGAGTTCCCTCTGCCGCAGCCGTTCCGCGCCAGCTCGCTCGCGATCGGCAATCAGCTGCAACGCACCATCGAGGGCCAGTGGTGAGATGACGCGCGCGATTTCTGCTGATACTGCCGC
>JAFASL010000195.1 GCA_019244535.1 Alphaproteobacteria bacterium | reverse complement strand
CCCGCCGCGAGCACGAAGTTCGACAGCACGAGCACACTGCGCCCGCCGCGCCGATCGATAGCCTTGCCGATGGCAGGGCCCAGGGCTGCCTGCAATAGAAGCGACGCAGAGAAAAACCCGAAGAACAGCGATTTCGGAACTCCCAGCGCGGCCGCAATCGGGTCGGCGAGAATTGCCGGCAGGTAATAGCTCGAACCCCAGGCCAGAGTCTGCGTTATACCGAGCGCCGCAACCGTCAGAGTCGAGCGGTTTCGCAACGGGATGAACGTCTATTGCGCCTCAGGCGGCGAAATCGATCAGCTGACGCAACGGCGCGCCCGATTTGAGCGCCGCAAAGCCGTCATTGATCTGCTCGAGCTTCAGTTTACCGGAGATCAGGTGGTCGAGCTTCAAGCGGCCCTGCCGCCACAGCGACAAGAGCCGCGGCATGTCGACCCGGAAACGGTTGCCCCCCATCGAGGTACCCTGGATCTTGCGGTCGCGCAGAAAGTCGTAGCCGTGCAATTCGATTTTCACGCCAAACGGCACCATGCCGATGATTGTCGCGGTGCCGCCCGGTCGCAGGATGCCAAACGCCTGCTCGGCGGTGTTCTTTGTGCCGAGCGCCTCGAACGAGTAATGCACGCCGCCGCCGGTCATGTCCCTGACCGCCTTGACCGGGTCGGCGTTGCTCGCATTCAGCGTGTCGGTTGCCCCGAGCTCGCGCGCGACTTCGAGCTTTGACGGAACTGTGTCGATCGCGATGATCCGCTCGGCGCCGGCGAGCGCGGCGCCATTGACCGCCGACAATCCGACGCCACCGCAGCCGATGACCGCGACCGTCGCGCCCGGCTCGACCTTGGCGGCGTTGAACACCGCGCCCACCCCGGTCATCACGCCGCAGCCGACTAGAGCGGCGCGGTCGAGCGGAATGTCGGGATCGATCTTCACCATCGAATTTTCATGCACGAGCATCTGCTCGGCGAAGGACGAGAGGTTGAGAAACTGGTTCATCAATTCCCCGCCCTTCCAGCTGAGGCGCCGCGATACCCCCGGCGGCATCTTCACTTCGGTGTTCTCACACAGATTGGGGTGGCCGGTAACGCATTGCGGACAAGTGCCGCAGAATACCGAGAGGCAAGTGATGACATGGTCGCCCGGCTTGACATAGGTGACGCCGTCGCCAACCGCCTCGACGATGCCGGCCGACTCGTGCCCCAGCACACACGGGGTCGGGTGCGGGTAGAGCCCGTCGATGAAGTGCAGGTCGCTATGGCACAGCCCGGCAAAAGCGGTGCGCAGCAGCACCTCGCGCGGCCCGGGCTTGGTGAGCGCCACGTCTTCGATCGTCAAAGGCTGGTTCGCGGCATGCAGCACGGCGGCTTTCATCAGCGGCTCCTACTAGAAACGACCATTCCGTCGTTCCCGCGAAAGCGGGAACCCAGGACGGGGCAAGCCTGTGCCACTGCAAGCCTGGGCCCCGCTTCCTCGGGGGGCGACGATGGATTTGCAACGAATTCGCGGGACGAGGCGTCATTCCTGGAAATTGAGGCGCAGGCCGGGCTCGGGCCAATCCATCGCGGCGAGCTGGCCGGAGCCGGACAAGGTGATGTAGGCGGTCTTCATGTCGCGGCCGCCAAAACAAATATTCGTCGGGTAGACGTCGGGCATTCTGACTTGCCGGACGACCTTGCCATCCGCAGCAATGACCGTGATGTGCCCGGTTACCAAGGTTGCGACGGCAATGTTGCCGGACGCTTCGACGGCGAGGCTGTCGAAGCGCTGGAACCCCGGCAATCCGCAGACGAGGCGACCGCCATAGGGCGCCGGGAACGGCTCGGTGCGGACCCGCCCCGGCTCGACGACGTCGAACGCGAAAAGCCGGGAAGTCTCGGTGTCGGCGACGTAAACCGTCTTCTCGTCCGGCGACAATCCGACCCCGTTGGGGCTCAGCATCGGATGGACGAGCTCGACGATTTTCGAGCCGTCGGGTAGCGCGTAATAGAGCCCGCCATGGTCGCGGATGCGCGCGTAGCGCTTGCCGAGATCGGTGAAGTAAAACCCGCCCTGGCGGTCGAAAACGATGTCGTTTGGCGCCGACAATTTATGCCCGTTGCATTGGCTGTAGAGGGTCCGCGTCTCGCCGGTGCGCAGGTCGATCCGCTGGATATAGCCGCACTGGTAATCCTTTGACGGCCCGGTCGACAGAAACCCGCCCTGCGCGTATTCGTTGCCGCCATTGTTGCAGAGGTAAAGCGCGCCGTCGGGTCCGCGGGCGAGGCCATTCGGTCCGCCGCCGGCCGAGCCGAGCGGCGTTTTGTGGCCGTCCGGCGTAATGCGGGTGACCGCGCTCCCGGCGATCTCGCCCAAGATGACCGAGCCGTCGGCCATCGCGACCGGCCCCTCTGGAAACCTCAGCCCGGTCGCTATCACGCGCATATCCGGCATCGCACGATCCTCCCCTCCTGGCTCTCTAGCCGGAATTGTGGCCGCGGTGTCAGCCGGTGGTCAAGAGAAGCAATCCGGCGTTTCCCAGATCGTGGATCTGGCTGTCAGCGAAACTGGTAATTTTAATTTAGCTGAGGCTCAGGGGCGGCCCGCTGGGCAGGACTCATGCGTCCGAACATTTTCTTTTCAGCCTAGCCTGCGCCATATCGGAGATCGCCGGGTTGACCGCGCCTGCGCGGGCGCTCGTATTCAACATCACCTATGATGCGAGTGTCTCGAGCGCACCACCAGCATTCGAGGTTGCGTTTCAAGACGCGATTAACCTGTATCAGACGATCTTCCTCGATCCGATCACAATCAACATCGATGTCGGGTGAAGAATCGACGGGAGCCCTCTAAATCCCGGCGACCTCGGTCGGCGCCGCACCAACCAACCAAGCAACTTCACCTAGAGCCAAGTGAGGAGCGCTTTGATCGTAGATGCCAAATCTGCGGATGATTTGGAGGCATACCACACTGGGACTGAGCGACCCTAGGAATGGACGCGCTTTCCGCATGTCGGATGCCGAGGCAAAGGCCCTCGGCTTACGCGCGGCGAACACCTCGGGCATCGACGGTTGGGTCGGGTTCAGCAGCGCCGCCGATTATACATACGACCCCGATAACCGAGCGGTCGCAGGCGCATATGACTTCATCGGCGTTGCTGAGCACGAAATTGCCGAGGTCATGGGCCGCTATGGAATGACGCAAAAACGGCTGCAGCACCATATTGTGCAGCTCGCCGTTATTCCGATTCTCGATCGACGGCGGCGCTACAAACAGCACACGTTCAATGGCACTGGCGGAGGGGATCTGAGCGATTCGCTGGGATTGACATCTGACGCGTTCGATCATGCTCTGACCCGCAGCCAAGAAGAGACGTTTTGCGGCAGGGGATCTCATCCTAATGGATGTCATCGGCTACGACCTGTCACCGATAGCCGAACCCGCGAGCCCAGCACTGCTGGCTTTCCCGGCGATCAGTTTCTTTGCGCTGCGCCGGCTGCGGCTCGGACCATAACGCTTATCGCCGATACGTTGCAAATCACGGGCTAAGTTTTTGAACTGGCCTTTAGCGAAGTCTGCTCGGCACAGGGGCGCAGCAGCTCCGTTGGAGTTCTTTTGGGCGGTCACGTTCGCGTCCATCGGGGTTGTTTTGCCGGAGAGCGGACCGCCTGGAACTGGCGCGCCATCGGCTTGCCGACGCCGACGGTGTTGGAGGTTAGGTATCGAATCATGCGACGGCTATTGCAGCTGGTCGAGCGCAACGTTCGCATTGGTGCGCTGCTGCGAATAAGTCCATTGTGATAAACCCCGCCGCCCTACTCGGATTGAAGTGTCAACCGCCATTCGACATTGTGGGGCCACTGACAATCCAGCCACAATAATCGTAACTCACGGAAACATCAGTCCCTAGCGCTGCGTCTGGCTGTGCCTGGTATTCGCCAGCTTTTTTGCATTGACTATTCACTTGGCCCAGGTGGCCGGCAGATGGTGGGCTAGCTTGCGCGGTTCAGCTAATGAGACGTCGATCACCTCAAATAATGGATCCCACGCTCGGTGAGGCCGAACGACAGCAGCTTCAAAGCGAGCAGGGCCGCGATGCTGATAACGATGCAGCGGAGGCGAGCCCGATATCGCAGTTCTGCGCCACCTGCTGATAGATCTGGCAGAGCGGCAATTTTGTCGTGTCGGCCAGCCCGTCCTGCGTCACCGTCGGGCACGGTCGAGCTGCGTCAGCCCGTTCATGATCGCGATCGCACGACACAGGGAAAGATCGGGCCGATCCCCTTCCGCAAAGTTATCCTATCGCCCGAGCAATTCCTTGACGGCGCGGTCGATGAAGTCGTCGTCCTCGGGGTTCTGTGTCGGGTTGCCGGCGCGGTGGCCCCAGATCGATGGGATCGGGCGTAATTCGGCGCGGCGCATGTGCGCAACCTCGCGCTCGCTGTCGGCGACGGTGAAGTAAAGATCGGTCGTGCTCGGCATGATCAGCGCATCGGCGGTGATCGCGCCGAGCGCCTTCGCGCGGTCTCCGCCATAAAGCTCATTCGCGCTGATGTCGGCGTGCTGCCACGTCCAGATCATCGCCAGCAGGTTGTCCGCGTCGCGGCGGAGATAATTGGCCTCCCAGCCGGCGATCAGAAAGTCTTCGAGCGACGAGAAACCGATGCCGCGCCAGAGCTCCTCGCGGTAGAACGCTTGGCTCAATGCCCAACCGGCATAGATGCGGCCCATCGCGCGCAAGCCGCGCACCGGCGGCTCGGCGAAATAACCATCGCGCCATGCCGGGTCGGCCATCAACGCGTATTTGATGCCTTCGAGAAACACCTGGTTGTGCGGCGCGGTTCGCGCGCTGCCGCAGACGACGGCCATACGCTCAACCATGTCGGGGAAAAGCGCCGCCCAGTGATAGGCTTGCTGGCCGCCCATCGACCAGCCATAGACGAGCGCGATGCGGTCGATGCCGAGCCTTTCAGACAACAGACGGCGCTGCATTCGCACGTTGTCGGCCACTGTTACGGCGGGGAAGCGGCCGCGATCGTGCGGGGGCCCGGTGTTGCTCGGCGACGACGACAGGCCGTTGCCGAACATGTTCGGAATGACGATGAAATATCGCTCGGGGTCGAGCGCCCGGCCCCGGCGGATCAGCCACTCGGTGTCGCTGTGCTGCGCGCCATAGGAGGTCGGGTAGATGATCACATTGCGGCGCTCTGTGTCGAGCCGGCCGAAGGTTTTGTAAGCCAGCTGCGCGTTGCGCAGTGTCAGTCCGGATTGCAGCGGCACATCGCCGAGCTCGAAGACTTCGTAGTCGCGCAGGCTCATCCGCCAAATTCCCGCTTCGCCCGATGGTCCTTCGCGGCGATGATACGGCGTCTACGCCGCACAGTGGAAGGAACCGGATGCGTGTCTTCACAATGCTGCCGATGAGGCATTGGCGCGAAGCAGGGCCGGCCGCCGCGGCGGCTGAGGCTGCTGGCTTCGACGCGGTGATGACGGTCGAACTTGGGCACGATGTGTTCACACCGCTGGCTTTTGCCGCGGTGGCGACCGAGCGCGTCGAACTCACGCCGTCCATCGCCGTCGCCTTTCCGCGCAGCCCGACCGTCATCGCGAACCAAGCCTGGGATCTGCACGCCAACTCGAATGGGCGCTTCGTGCTGGGGCTCGGGAGCCAAGTCAGAGGCCACAACGAGCGCCGCTTCGGGATCACATGGGGCGCCCCCGCGCCGCGGCTGCGCGATTACGTCCGGGCGGTGCGGGCAGTATGGCGGTGTTGGGAGACCGGCGGGAAGCTCGATTACCAAGGCGAGCATTACCGGCTTACCCTGATGACGCCGGATTTCTCACCCGAGCCGACTGGCTTGCCGATGGTGCCGGTTACGATCGCCGCGGTCGGCGAGGCGATGCTGAGGGTCGCTGGCGAAGTGTGCGACGGGGTACGGCTGCATCCGCTGTGCTCACGCCGATACCTCGAAGAGGTGGCGCTTCCGCGCCTCGAAGAAGGGATGCGGCGCAGCGGCCGCAGCAGGGTGAATTTCGATGTGTTTGGCGGCGGCTTTGTCGTGACCGGACCCGATTTGAAAGCGATTGCCGACGGTATGGAATGGGCCCGCAAACGCGTCGCACTCTATGCCTCGACCCGAACCTACGCGCCGATCCTCGCGCTTCACAACCTCGAAGAGCTCGGAGCGAAATTGCATGCGATGTCGGTGGCCGGGCGGTGGAACGTCATGCCGGCCGAGGTCTCGGATGACACCGTGCGAATCTTTGCCGCCTGCGGTACCTACAACGAACTCGCCGCGGTGATCGAGGCGAGGTACGGCGGGCTCGCCGACGCCATCGAGCTGAACTTCCCTGTCGGCACCCCGGCCGGTTTGCAGCGCGAGCTCATTGCCGACATCCGCCACACCCCGCACCGCTTCGAAGGCTTCGACACACGCTGGTGAGTTGAACCGGGCAAAAGCCCTTTTCCGCACTTCAAAGCGGAGAGCGAGCGGCCCCCGCAGCGGAAGGCGAAGTGGGCGGCGCCGCAACCGGGCTTTTCGGCGCCTTCCCCTACCCTCTCCCCCGGCCGGCGGGGAGAAAATTAAGAGAGCGGCAATCGCGGACTGTCAGCCGGCTTTGGCATCCTCGATGCGCAGGATCTCGACCGAGGGTGGTGAGGTCAGGATTTCGCTGAACGCGTGCATCCAGTCGCCGGTTTCCTGTGATGAGCCGACGCCGCGATTGCGGAACTGGTCAAGCTGATCGAGGCTCGTCAATTCCACCTCGAACTGCAGCGCGGCTTGCGCCCCAAGCCCGCGCGTCAGCGGCACCAGCATCCGGGCGTTGAGCTGGTTGGCGCGGGCCGCCTCGACCTCACGGCGGATAAAATCGATCGCCCGCTGGCGGTTGACCGGCAGCACGTCATAACAAAACCGGGCCAAATACATGACTGAACTCCTCCTCGCACAGAGCCGGCCGGAAGCCCGCCCCTGCCCGTGATCAACACCTCCGGCCGCCCGCCGCTGCATCGACCTGCGGAGTTTTCTTTGGGGCGGGATCGGCTAGCGCGGCTTGCGCTCGGCCTTCAGCGCGTCCTGAATCGTTGCGAATTCGAGAGGTTTTTTTCGGTGAACCCGACTTCGCGTCGTATTCGCCTCGCTCGGCAACGAGCTTTTTAGCAAGCCGGATACGCGGGCCTTGCGTGGGATGGCCGGAGACGCCGTGCTTGTGGCTTCCCATACTTCCGCGACCCTGCTGCACGTCCCGCTCCGCAATCACTTCAAAGCAAAGATTCGACCCCGCGCAATTATCCGGGGTCCGCTCTGGCGACGGAAGAGAAAACCCCGATTTACGGCGATCCTGGTGCCGCAATGCTGCCATATTGGATTGTTAGCCACGCCGGGCCGAGTATTTCCGGCCCTGATGCCGACGGAGAGCGGCGCCGAGATCGATGGCTGGCCATTCGCAATTCAAAAACATCATGTACCGGAAGGGTGCGCAGGACAAAAAGCGCGCCAAGGTCTTTACCAAGATCATCCGGGAACTTACGACCGCCGCCCGCACCGGCCTGCCCGATCCGGCAGCCAACCCCCGGCTGCGCGCCGCCATTCTTGCCGCCCGCCAAGCCAATATGCCGAAAGACACGGTCGACCGAGCGATCAAGCGCGGCTCGGGGGGCGGCGCGGACGAGGCCTATGAAGAGGTGCGGTACGAGGGTTATGGTCCGGGCGGCGTCGCGGTCATTGTCGAGGCGCTGACCGATAACCGCAATCGCACTGCGAGCGAGGTACGCGCCGCTTTTACCAAGTCGGGGGGAGCATTGGGGGAGACCAACAGCGTCAGCTTCATGTTCGACCGGGTCGGAGAGATCGTCTATCCCGCCGCAGCAGCCAGCATCGACGGCATGTTCGAAGCGGCGATCGAGGCCGGGGCAAAAGATATCGAGGGGGATGCCGAGCAGCACCTCGTGACCTGCGCGCCGGAGGATCTGAATACGGTGCGCGATGCGCTCGAAGACCGATTCGGCCCGGCGGGCCTGGCGCGCCTCGTCTGGCGTCCGCGAACCGCCTCGGAAATCGGCGAGGAAACGGCGGCGAGCCTGTTCAAGTTGCTCGAGACACTCGAAGACAGCGACGATGTCCAGAACGTCTACGCGAATTTCGAAGTGGCCGAAGACGTGATGGCGCGCCTCGGCGCCTGATCGCGTCGCAGGCTGCAGGAAACCCCGAGATGCGGGTTTTGGGGCTCGATCCCGGGTTGCGCCATACCGGGTGGGGGATCATTGATGTGGCCGGCAATCGCCTGACCCACGTCGCTGACGGCGTGATCCATGCCGCCACCGACGCATCGCTGGCGGCACGGCTCGTTACGTTGTTCCGGCAGATCACCGCTGTGGTCGAGCAGTTTTGTCCGGACGAAGC
>JAFASL010000927.1 GCA_019244535.1 Alphaproteobacteria bacterium | reverse complement strand
TGTGCCGGCCACTTCGACGGCGTGACCACGGTCGTGACAAAGCTGTTGATCCAGGTCCTGCCCGACATCGCTTATTTTGGCGAGAAGGATTACCAGCAGCTGATGGTGGTCCGCCGTCTGGTCCGTGATCTGGATATTCCGGTGCATGTTACAGGCATTCCGACAGTGCGCGAGGGCGACGGGCTCGCACTCTCTTCGCGCAACACCTACCTGTCCCTTGAGGAACGCCGCATCGCGCCCAATCTCGCGCAAGTGCTGCGCTCGGTCGCCAGCGCTCTGGCACGGCACCCCGGCGCAGTTGCCAACGAACTGGCGCGCGGTCTCCGAGAACTGCGGGATGCGGGATTTGAGGTCGACTACCTAGAAGTCCGGGAAGAGGATACTCTGAGGCCGGTCACGACCTACGTGGGGGCGCGCTCGCGCGTATTCGGTGCAGTGCAGCTCGGCAAAACGCGCTTAATAGATAATATGCCGATCGGCTGATGGCGGTCAGGGGCAGATGTAGCCGGCGCCGCTCGGGTTCTTGAAGCAGCCGACTGCCTCAGGAAAGACGTGCTTGGGCAGCCAAAGCACGACATCGGGCAGAAAAATGCACGCGGCAATCGTCGCGAAAAAGACGACATAGATCGAGAACGACGCGCGCAGCGCCTGCGAAAAGCGCACGCCGACAAATTTCGAGGCCATCAAGAGCGCCAGCCCGTAAGGTGGGGTGATCAGCCCGAAGGCCAAGGTCACGATAAGCACGACCCCCATGTGAACCGGGTTGATCCCGCCGGCCTCGGTCAGTGCCGCTACGATCGGCATGAAGATTACGATGCACGGGATCGGCTCGATGAAATCGCCGACGATCGTAAACAGCGCCACCAGCGCAAACATGATCTTGTACGGGTCATTGCTGGCAAGCCCCGCAATCCACCCCGAGACAACGATCGGGCCGCGCAAATAGGCGAGCATCCAGCCGAATGCAGAAGCCGCGCCGATCGTGATCAGCGGCAGCGAATAAATCAGGCCGGCCTGCGCGAAATCGCGCGGCAGCCGGCGCAAATGCCCGAAGTTGAGCAATGGGATAACGACTAGCAGGATATAGACTATGGCCACGACCCCGGCTTCACGCGGCGCGAACCAGCCGGTCATGATCCCGCCAAGCAGGATGATCGGAATCATCATCGGCAATGCCGCCGCCCTGGTCGCCTCGGCGAAATTCCAGAACGACGAGCGGGGGCGACGGAACCCCGCCGGGCCGAAGAAGTAGCAATAGACCATCAGCCCAAGGCCGACCATCAGGCCGGGGGCGATCCCGCCGAGAAATAACCCGGCGATCGAGACATTGCCGATAGCGCCATAGACCACCGCCATGATGCTCGGCGGCACCAGATTGGCGATCGTCGCCGCCGCAGCAATCAGCGCCGCGACAAACGCCGCATCATAGCCTTCTTGAGCCATTGGCCCAGCCATCGTGCGGCTCAATACCGCGACATCCGCCGATGACGACCCCGACATCCCCGAAAAGAACATGCTGAACACCGTGACCACCTGCGCGAGCCCGCCGCGCACATGGCCGACCAGCGCCTGCGAGAGATTGGCGATCCGCACGACGACATTGGCGGACGTCATCAATTCGCCGACGAGCAGGAAGAACGGCACCGCCATCAACGGCTCCGCGTCGATGCCGTTGAACAGCTGGGCAATGATGGAAGGCAGGCTGACGGGAGTGAACAGAGTGCCGATAACGACTCCCGCAATCAGCGAGAAAGCGACCGGCACGCCGAGATAACCAAAGACCAGAAACAAGACGGCCATTGCCGACACGATCAGCCCGTTGACCGTCATGCCGACAGGTGCTCCCGGCCGTATCGCTCAATCGCGGATTCGGCATCACGACCGGCAAACCCATTGCGCCAGCCATTGACCAGCTGCTCGACCGTGAACAGCGCAATCAGCGCGCCCGAGAGCGGTATCGCTGCATAAAGCGACGCAAGCGGAGTCATCGACGGCATGCGGAAGTTGCCGAACCCAGCAAGGAAGTTGAGATAGCCGAAATAGACCATGCAAAGCGCCGCGCCGAGAATGACGAGACGATTGAAAGTTTCAACCAGGATACGCGTTCGCCCGGTCATTGCCTCGGTAATTGCAGAGAGGCAAAGGTGGTCATTGCGCCGCGTCGCGACCGCGGCGCCGATGAACACGCCGTAGACGAAAAAGGTCATCGTGACTTCCTGAAGCCAAAGCCACGGGTGACCGAGGGTGCGCGTAACGACGTCAAGGAAAACGGTGGTGCTGAACCCTGCGAGCGCGACACCGCAAAGCACCATCAGTATCTGCTCGACCGCGTCCAGCGCCCGCCATTTGAGATGCCGGTCTCTCTCCATCACTAATGCATAAGGCCGGTTCATAGCGAGTTGCCCGCCGATGCCGCACACCCTACCGCTGACGCTGGCCTCTCCCTCTACCCGCTGGCGCGGGCGAGGGGATTTCACGACATGCTCCCTCGCCCCGCTGTCGGGGAGAGGGTTGGGATGAGGGGCGTCGCACTGGCATATCCACCTTGGTCGCTACTGAACGTTTCTCACTGACTGCAGTATCTTGACGGCGCCTGGTCCCAGCTGCTGGGCCAGCCGGTCCTGCAGCGGCTCAGCCTCCCTCACAAAACCCGACTTGTCGACGTCCTTGACGAATTTCACCCCCATCTTCTCCAGCCGGGCCATCGACTCATGCTCGAGGCCAAGGGCTCTTTCCGGCATAGTGTGCCCGACTTCGTCGGCAGCCGCCTGGACCCAGCGCTTTTGCTCGTCGGTGAGGCTGTTCCATACCTTGTCACTGACCCAGATGACATTGTTGTTCGCCTCGTGCTCGGTCAGCGACATGATCGGCGCGACCTCGTAATGCTTGTTCATCTGGTAGACGTTGACGCCGTTCTCGGCGGCCTCGACGACCCCGGTCTGCAATGATGTGTAGACGTCGCCAAACGGCATATGGATGGTCTGCGCGCCATAGGCCGGGAACATCGTGTCTTCAGTCGCCGTCGCCTGGACCCGCACCTTGAGGTTTTTCAGATCGTCGAGGCGATGGATCTCGCGCTTGCTGTAGATGTCGCGGAACCCCATCGTGCCGAGCGCCAGGGTACGGGCACCCTCGACCTTTGAATTCATCATTTCTTTGAAGGCAGCAACAACAGCCGGATCGGCGAGGGCCTTTTTGAGGTGACCCTCGGACCGAAACACGAAATGGATCGAAAACACGCCGGATTCCGGCTGCACTGTCGCCGAGTTCGCCGTCGACGTGATCGCGAAATCCACATCGCCGGTCCGCAATTTCTGCAGGACTTGTGGCTCCTGGCCGAGCTGCGCCCCCGGGAACTGGTCGATGATCATCGTTCCTTTGCTCAGCTCCTGCAGCTTGCCGGCAAACGTATCGGCGGCGATCCCATAAGCCGTTGTATGCGGCTGGTCATAGGCAAAGCTGAAATGGCGCGGCTCGGCCGCCTGCACCGTGGCCGCCGCCGCGGCGAAAAAGAGAACATTAACTGAGAAAACCAATTTGCTGCACATCCGCGGCTCCTTCAGCTCCAGAGTTGTTTACTCGCGATCCGGGCGCCCTCGGCCAGCGCCGCCAGCTTTGCCCAGACAACCGACGGAGCGACTGCATCGTGTACAAACGCGAAAGTCGCAAATCCGCAGTCGGCACCGGCAATCACCCGTTCGCGCCCGACGATGTCGGCGTAGTGGTCGATCCGCTGCGCGATGAGCCGGGGATGTTCGACAAAATTGGTCGTCGAATCGATGACCCCGGGAATCAGGATTTTGTCGTCGGGGATTTTTACACCGCGCAGATCTTCCCATTCATGCGCATGGCGCGGATTGGCCGCCTCGAATGACAATCCGGCCGGCCGTGCCCTCAGACACACGTCGAAGATCTTGGCGAGTGGAATATCGTGGGTGTGCGGCCCCTCGTAATTTCCCCAGCACAGATGCATGCGCATCGCTTCTGGCGGGATGTTGGCTGTCGCCTGGTTGAGAGCGGCGATATTGCGCTCGGCAATGCGCAGGAACTCGCTGTCGGACAAATGTTGGTACTGGTTGTGGCGCGCCGAACCAAGATCGGGCGCGTCGATCTGCAGGATAAAGCCGGCCCTCGTGATCGCCTCGTATTCCTCCTTCAACGCATTGGCCAGAGCGTCGACATAGGCGTCTTCGTCCCGGTAGTAACGGTCGGGGACGAAGTTTGTCAGGACGCCGGGGGAGGCGGCGTTCATGAATGCCTCGACCGGCTCGGCTGCAGCGCAAGCGGCGGCGAGGTTTTGCAGGTCGGTTTCCAAGGGCGCACGGTTCGCGCAGACGACTGCGCCGGTGCAGCACGGCACCGCTTCGCGGCTGAACCATGAGGTGCCGCCGCGCGCCTCGTTGAGGCGCTGCATGAAGTCCGGGTGGTCGAGCAAGTCGCGGTGTGCGGCGGTATGCGGCGGCTTATCGACCTCCGCGCCGCGAGAAGCCGTGATGCCGGACAGGCGATGTCGGACATAAAAGGTGTAAGAAATCTTGCCGAGTTCGCCGTCGCACACCGTATCGATGCCGGTGGCGACCTGTGTTTGCACGATCTCGCGCACCGCGGTTGCGAGACAAGCCTCAAAGGCCGCTTGTTGGAACGCTCGCCCGGTTTCGCGCGCCTCCAAAAACTCCAGAAGGCCGGGGGGCCGAGGCAGGCTCCCGACGTGGGTCGTCAGAATCCGGTCGGTGCTCGTTTTCATCTTGCTGAAGCGAATGCAAACTATTCGTCAGTAGGGGGTTTGGTCACGTGAGATTGCTCCTCGCAGGGTTCCCGCCAGCCACCAGACCAAACGGGCGGCACCTTCTCGCCCTCGACGAGAACAGCCGAGTTCTTGGACATCGCCAGCAGTATGCGAGAGAAGTCTTACAAAAGCGAGAGGGGCTTTCCAAACCGGCCCCATCTCTGGGGCTACGGAAACGGCGGTTGCGCGACGCAAATAGCGCACAGAGTACCCGATTGGCGAATTCGCTGTACGTTGCCGGCAGCCAAGGCAGTTGCAGCGCTCAATACTGTTGATGCAGCATTGGCAGCATAGCTGATGCGGCTCGAGGCTGGGGGGCCAGCAAAGGATGGCAAGACCCTATTCGCAAGACCTGCGTGATCGCGTGGTCCGTTCGGCGGCGAGCGGTCGCACCTGTCACGCGACGGCGGCGCTGTTTGGGGTGAGCGTCGCCAGTGTCGTGAAATAGTTGCAGCGCTGGCGCGCGAGCTGCAGTGCGGCTACCAAGCAGAGGGTGGGTGGCGGCAACTGCGGCTGCAGTGCGAGCGAAATTGGTTGCTGGCGCGGATCGCCGGGAACCCAGACCTGATGTTGCGGGCGGTGTGGCCGAGCGCGGCACGCCGGCGAGCTAAGGGGCGGTGTGGTGGTTCTTCAAGCGCGAGGGGATCACGTTAAAAAAACTCTGCACGCTCGCGACCAGGATCGCGCCGACATTGCTTGCCGCCGGATCCGGTGGAAGGCATATCAGGGCCGGCTTGACCCCAAACGCGACTTGGGCCAAGACCAACATGATCCGCCGGCATGGGCGCTGCACTCGCGGCACGCGCCTGGGCCGCCAAAGTGCCGAAGGGCCGCGGTGTCGGTATTTGGGGAGCGCAAAAGCCAGCCACGCCGCGATAATTTCGGTGATAAGCAAGACGGCGGACATCGGCTCAGGAACGGCAAGATCGCTCTGCCAAAAGCCGCTAACCACGCACTGTGTGTCAAAACACCCGCCCAGAACGTTATCGCTTGCAAGAGCTCCGCCGGTCAGCCCGAAAGAAAAGCGGCCAGCGAACGTGCCAATATCGTCGTTGAAGCCGGCCACGTTGATGTCGACAGACCTCAGAACGCCCACTGCCTCAGACCAAGAAATGTCGAACGCGCATGGCGCTCTGATGACACACTCTCCAGCGCCAGCAAACGCCGAAGTCAACGTAGCAAACGGCACGGTAAGTATGAAGCTGTCGCCTGTGTAAACAGGTGTCGCCCCGGGACCTTGCCAGGTAGCTGTACCGGTGCTCGTGTCGCCCGGAAGAGTTAAAGTCATAAGCACGAAGGGTTGGGGCGGCAATACGCAACGACTATTGCACGATGTGATCGCTGTCTGGAAGAAGCTCCATGTTACCGAGGTGGCCTTGACCGTAATCGGTGTCACAACTACGATCCCGAAAGCAATAAAGCGAATGAGCTTACTCATCTGACCTTCCCTGGCTGGGTTTTTCAGTAATCAAACTTCCTGTCATGAGGTCCCGTTAATAATCAGCTTTCAGAAGGTGAATTAACGCTGTCGAGCCCACGAGGTGTAAAATCCACCGTCGCGCCTCACCTAGATGTCTAACCATGAGCCGTTGCTGTTGATATTGGGAAGGACGAGCTGAGCCAACCCGCCCGGGGGTTGATAAGTGCAGTCCGTGCCGTTGAGCGCGGTGCACGAAGTCCTGTGAAATGTCCAAATCACGGCGGCCCGCGCCGAGCGTATCGAAACCACGGCCGCCGCCCGGTCAGGATCAACAAGATGCAGCACTTCAGACAAATCAATTCCCCGGAATTAACCATATTATGCCTTTATTTCTGTCACTACGAGAATTTTACCAAAAGTTGAGCAAGACCTAATGAAATATTTCTCGCCTTACTTGTCAACGGTTCAAATCCGGACCTGGTCGTGCCGGTATGACGAGGATGCCGGCTGTGATCCACTGATCCGATTCGGCGCGCTATGCGTGCGGCCACAGCACTTGTTAGCGGGTCCGGTCGACGAGACTGCCGCACTCAATCCCAGCTCAACGACGGCAACAACTTCTCCAACACGAAAACGCTGACGCCCGCGCCGTGCGTGGCGGTCCCCTTGCTGGCGAGCCAAGCCGCCTCGGTTGCTTCCGCACAAAAGACCAGGCTAGCAATACCAACCAATAATTAGGTCGGTAACGCCCCGTCCGGGCACCCGCTCTCCGACCGAGCGGGGTCGCCAGTTCCGCGGTCTCCGAGCACCCCCTCGATGTAGATCATTCGGACCAGCACAAGCCCCGCTGCCACGAGTGGAGTTGCAAACAACAAGCCGAGAAACCCGGCGAGGACGCCGAGGATAATCTGTGCCGACAGGGTCAGCGCTGGCGGCAG
This sequence comes from Alphaproteobacteria bacterium, assembly GCA_019244535.1. Classification (GTDB taxonomy): domain Bacteria; phylum Pseudomonadota; class Alphaproteobacteria; order ATCC43930; family CGMCC-115725; genus AP-15. The sequence continues at coordinate 12,551 of JAFASL010000927.1, read as the reverse complement.
ATGCACCACCCGGCGCTGCACCAGCGGGACCAGGATGTATCCCTCGACCACGTGCACCCCAAGATACAGCGCGATGACATAGGCTGCGAGCGTCAGGTCTATCGAGGCAGCAATGACGACGCTCGGAATGGCGGAGGCGATGCTGCCGAGATATGGAACAAAGATCATGATCCCGGCAAGAAACCCGAGAGCCACCGGCAGCGGCACCCCAAGGAGCCAGAGCCCGACTGCCGTCATGATGCCGAGAACAGTCATCGAGAAAAGCCGGCCCAGCATCCAGTACCAGATTGCATTGGCAGTTTCGTGAAGGACTTCAGCGGCCCGCGCCCGGTGGGCCGGCGGCACTAGTCGAACCAGACCGCCGGCATATCGACCCGCCTCGGCTGCAAAATAAAGAGTAAGGAACACGATGACGATGACACCGCCGACGACCTCGACGACATTGACCGCGACACCAAAAACGCTTTGCAACACCCCGGCTGGAGACGTTTGGACGGGTCCGGTGTTGACGTGCTGCATCAGCGTTTGGCCGATGCTCGATTGGCTAATCATCGTTCCGACTTTGTGGGCCGCCGCCGGCAACTGCTCCGAAAGCTGCTGGATTTGGCTGGCGATGGCCTGCGAAAAAAACCAGCCGACCGCGGAGAAGAAGGCGAGGATCAGCAGCACGACAGCCAGCAGAGACCAGCCGACCGGGAGCCTCGTTAGCCGGCTTAGCGTCTCGGCGGCGCGCCGTAAGCTGATCGCGAACAGAACGCCACCGAAGATGACGAGATCCACCCGCAAGGTCAGCCACAAAAACAATATCACAAGCCCTACCAGCCCCAGATAGGCGAGCGCCCGCGATATCGTTACTCGCGCTGGCCATCTCTGCATATCATCCCGAGGTTGGGCCGGCGTCGAAATCGAGGCCGGGGACGATGATGGCGGTCGCGCACACGGCATGATTACCCAGCTGAGAACTGCAGGTTGTCACAGTTCTTAACGTTGACGGGCCCGGCAGGTTGCTGCGGGAGATCCCGGCGACTCGGAACGACCTCGCGGGACCGGGCGTTGTGTGTTCGTTGCGAAAATCTGCTGGGCTTAAAGATGACGGCCGGCGAACCCCCCTCAGGGCGGACGGCGGAACTCTATCCGAGACTGGACCAATTGGGCGTCGTCGGCGACCGGCGGACCGCGGCGGTCATCAGCGCCGATGGAGCAATCCGATGGTTGTGCCTGCCGAATTACGACGGCATTCCGGTATTCGGCAGCCTTCTCGATGCCAGGCAGGGCGGTTGGTGGCGTCTCGGCCCGGCTGACGCCTCCACTGGCCGGTCATCCTATATACCCGACAGCAACGTGTTGGTCACAACATGGACGAGCCCCGAAGGCGAGATCGAGCTGACCGATGCCATGCTCTCGCCCGATGTTTCGCGGCCACCAGACGGCGAGCAGAAGCGCACATCGGTGCGCCGCCTCGTCTGCACTCGGGGTTCGGTTGTCTGTGCGATGGAGCTGATGCCCCGTGCCGGGTTTGCGCCGGGCCTCATTGTCTCACCGGTGCCGGGTGGCCTGGAGCTGAGGGTCGCGGGCTTCGCTCTGGGGCTCTGGGCCTCATGGCCGGTCGAGCCGGTCCGCGATGGGGTCGTTGCGACCTTCGGGCTCGCCGCCGGTGAAGGAATCTGGGCCGTGTTGGGATTGGCCGACGATCCTGCTGTCTGGACCCCGGAGGCGGCTGACGAGGCATTGCAGGCGACGCTGCAATATTGGCGAGAATGGCGCAACCGCTATTGTTACCGCGGTGAGCGGAAGGAGCGAGTCATCCGCTCTGCGCTGGCGATCGAGCTCCTGTCCTTTGCACCGACCGGGGCCCTCGCGGCGGCAGCGACGACGTCGCTTCCCGAGCGGATCGGCGGCGACCGCAACTTCGACTACAGGTATGCCTGGATACGCGATGCATCGATGGCGATCGCGACCTTGTCCGTTTTGGGGGATGTCGAAAGCGCCGAGCGGTATCTGAGCTGGTTGTCGCAGCTGCGGTCGTCTACTGAGATGCCCCTTCAGGTGCTGTACCGGGTGGACGGTGGCACCGGCATAGAAGAGCACCCTCGAGACGACCTCGCCGGCTATCGTCAATCGCGCCCGGTGCGCTTTGGCAATCACGCCTACAGCCAACGCCAGATCGACTGTTTTGGCTATCTCGTCGATTGTGCGGTCATCTATCTGGACCAGGGCGGCCGCTGGGCAAAGGAATATTGGCAGCTGATCCGGAAAATCGCGGATTACACGGTCAGGAATTGGCGCAAGCCGAGCAACGGGATTTGGGAGCGCGACACCCCGCGACACTTTGTCAGCAGCAAAGTGATGAGCTGGACGACGTTAGAGCGCGCGCTGCAATTCGCCGACCGCATCGGCGAGAACGGAAACTTGCGGCAGTGGCGCGCCGCGATGACCGAGATCCATGCCGACGTGATGGAACACGGGTGGAGCGATGAGTTGCAGTCGTTTCGCCAACATTACGACGCGGATACGCTAGACGCATCGACATTGCTGATCCCGCTGATGGGATTTCTGCCGCCGACTCACCCGCGCGTCGCCGCGACCGTTCGGCGCATCGAGGCGCAATTGACCGTCGACGGGCTCATCTATCGCTTCATACCCGATCACAACGATCTGCCCTTGGGGCGGTTCGAAGGCGCCTTCCTGCCGTGCTGTTCCTGGCTGGCTGCGGTCTACGCCCTGATGGAGCGGCGCGACGACGCCGCGGCTATGCTCGACCGCGTCGAGAAGTTGACCGGCAACACCGGGCTTTTCCCGGAAGAGGCGGACAGCAGCTCAGGACAGCTGCTCGGCAATATTCCAATGATAATTTCTCATGCCGAACATGCCCGCGCGATACTGCAGCTCGCTGGGGCGTGGCCGCGCGGCATTTAGGGTGCGCCGCCGAGAGCGAGATTGCTTCGCTTCCCTCGCAATGAACGTGATAAGCGCTCATCATTTTTGAGGAGCGGAGCGACGAAGCAATCTCAGTATCGCAGATCCGGCCTGCGTCGCTCTCCTCTCCACCCTTTTTGGGCGGAGAGGAAGCATTTTTTATCAACTCCGGCTGGGCATCAGGTCTGAAATCAGCTCTTTGGCGGTCTCCTTGATGACCTTCCACTCGCTCGGATCGCCCTTGACGAGGGTTGCGGCGAAGGCCTGGGCCTGCTTCAACGTGATGTGCGGCGGCAGCGGGGGCACGTCGGGATCGGTATAGGCCTCGAGCACAAACGGCCGATCGGCAGCGAACGCGGCTTCCCAGGCGGCCCCCAGCTGATCCGGGCGATCGACAAACGCACCTTTGAGCCCGAGCTGCTCGGCATACTGCGAATAGCGGAAATCGGGGAGTTCTTGCGACGCCTCGAATTTGGGGTTGCCGGCCTGCGCGCGCATCTCCCAAGTGACCTGATTTAAATCGCGGTTATTGAGCGCGAGAACGACGAGCCGCGGGTCACTCCATTGCCGCCAATACTTGGCAACCGTGATCAGCTCGTTCATGCCATTCATCTGCAATGCGCCGTCACCACAGAGCGCCAGCACGACGCGGTCGGGATAGGCGAATTTCGCGGCAATCGCATAAGGCATACCGGGCCCCATTGTCGCCAGCGAGCCCGATACTGAGGCCATCATGCCGCGCCGGATTTTGACGTCACGAGCATACCAATTGGTGCCCGAGCCGGTGTCGCAGGCAATAATGCATTTCTCCGGCAGGCGCGGCGACAATTCCCAAAAGACGCGCTGCGGGTTCAATGGATTGGCGTCGTTCATTGCCCGGTTTTCGAGCACCTTCCACCACTCTGCGACGTTCTTTTCGATCGTTTCGCGCCAGGAGCGGTCCTGCTTGCGTTCGAGCAGCGGCAGCAATTTGCGCAATGTCGCAGCGCTGTCGCCGATCAGGTTCACCTCCATCGGGTAACGCATGCTGACCATCTTGGGATCGAGGTCGATCTGCACGCCGCGCGCCTGGCCTTCCTCGGGCAGGAATTCGGTGTACGGGAAGCGCGACCCGATCATGAACAATGTGTCGCAGCCGACCATCATCTCATAGCTCGGCCGCGTGCCGAGCAGACCGATCGGTCCGGTGACAAACGGCAGATCGTCGGGCAGCGCGGCCTTGCCCAACAGCGCCTTGGCGACGCCCGCGCCGAGCTTGTCGGCAGCCTCGATGACCTCGTCGGTCGCGTGCAATGCGCCCGCCCCTGCCAGGATTGCGACCTTTTTGCCCTCGTTGAGGATGCGGGCAGCGCGTTCGAGGTCTTTTTGCGCGGGGAGCACCTCAGGCGCCGAATATCCAATGCCGGTCAAGATCGCGCCGTGCTTTTGCGGCGGCGATGCGACGGCGTCCTCCTCCTGCAGATCGTTGGGCATGATGATGCAGGTGACGCAGCGCTCGGCCTTGGCGATGCGCACGGCGCGGTCCACCAGCTGGCGAACCTGGGCCGGCTCTGTGGCCATGTGCACGTATTCACCGGCGACGTCCTTGAACAGCGAGATCAGATCGACCTCCTGCTGATAATGCCCGCCCAATGCGGTACGCGCCTGCTGGCCGACGATCGCCAGCACCGGCTGATGATCGGTCTGCGCATCGTAAAGGCCATTCAACAAATGGATGGCGCCCGGTCCCGAGGTGGCGAGGCAGACCCCCAAATCGCCGGTGAATTTGGCATGGGCGCAGGCCATGAAGGCGGCCATCTCCTCGTGCCGCACCTGTACAAAATCGAGGCGGTCGCGGGCGCGGTCCAGCGCACCGACGAGGCCGTTAATGCCGTCGCCCGGGTACCCAAAGATCCGCTTTACCCCCCAAGCGGACAGCCGTTCCCAGAAAAAGTCGCTAACCGTGTTTGCCATATCACCACCTCATTTTGCCATTCGGCCGAGCGGTGCGACGGCACCTCTCCGAATGTGTCCCCGCGCGGGCGACACATATTTAACGGGGGCAAAGACTGCGGTGTTCCCGCGAATGCATTTGCGGAGCGACGCAGCAGGTCAGTTCAAGACGTGCTCTGGATCAATGACCTGAATGAACATTAACGCCGCTGCCTTCTGATGAACCTGGGCAGAGGTTCACGCGGAAATCGCCACAACTTGCAACGTTTTTGCTTCATCGGTGGCGTCGAGCTGGCCGGGTAATCCGAAGCGCTGGAAATAACGCCATTTGAAACCTGCCAAGCTCGCGACAGCATCGAGGTCCTTTATGATGACCTGCTGATGCTCGATCACGAGCAGATCGTCGTCGCGAAGCTGGCGTAATGTCCGGTTCACATGCGGGACACTGAGACCTAGGGTATCGCCCATCTGCTCCTGGGTCAGCGGCATCTGGTAAGTTCGGTCGTCGGCCAGCCCGATAAGCTGCAATCTGGCATGCAGCTCCAGCAGAAAATGGGCAACGCGTTCGAGGGCGGAGCGACGGCCGAGATCGACCAGATGCTCGGCATACATCGCCGCCTCGCAGGAGAACGACCAAAAGATTTTTGCGGCGAGCCGCGGATAGGTGTCGAACAAGGCAACGAGCCGGGCATGCGGGATCCGGGAAACAGTGGCCTTGGTCAGTGCGCTCACCGAATATAGGGCAGACTCGAAAAAGCAGCCCGGGAAACCGATGAAGTCTCCAGGAAGCACGATATTCAATATCTGGCGCCCACCATTGCCGACTACCCGAGAGCGGGCGGCAAACCCGTCCAGCAGGACAAACAGCGTATCGTAGCGTCGTCCTTCGCTGACGATCTCGCGGTGCCGTCGTACTGCCAGTTCGGCGGATTGCATATCCTTCAAAAGCTCGATCTCGGCAGGCAAGAGTGGAACAAAATGCGATAGCTTGCGGACCAGTAATGAATCCATCGCAGCCGCCGATCGGAATAGATGTTCCTGGGTCGGTTCAACCAGAACGCATCCGCTTAACGCAGGCTAATGCGACTTGTTCCCACACAAATCATCATTCGCGACGCTGGCCGCTTTCTCCGTAACATAGATCGGATTGGCACCTAGCGCGCGCGGTGCGGCCGGCTGCGTTGCCCGCGGGTGAGCCAATACAACAAACCGGCGACACCAAAGAGTGCGGCGACGGCGGCTTCTCGGTGCGTCGCGGCACCTGGCACTCGCAAATGCGCCTCGATGCCGCGGGCTGAGATCACCGGTTGCTTGCGCAGCCCCCAATCCAGCACCTCCACGGGATGGAGCGCATGGCGGCCGGCGCCGTGGGCGATCTGCTGGCGGCAGCTGAAACCGTCAGCGACAATAAGGGTGTCACCGTCGGCGCTGCGCACCGCCGGCAACAACACCTGTTCGGCAATCGCCATCGACACCGGGTAGTGTTCCGTCTCGTAGCCGAATGACCCGGCATGTCCGCAGCAGCCCGTCGCGTTCGGCTGCAGCTCAAGACCCATCGCTTCGAACATCCGGTGCTGTTTCTCCGGGTCGAGCACTGCCTTGTGGTGACAATGAGTTTGAACCAGTGCTTTCATACCCAGGTGCGGCGCCTGCCAGCCGGGGGTCGCGAGCAGCAGCTCGCTGACGGTCTTGGTCTGGCCGGCGAGCCGCTGCGCATCTTCATCGTCGGCCAGCAGATTCTTTAGCTCATCCCGAAACACCGAAAGGCAGCTCGGCTCCAGACCGACAACCGGAACCCCGGCGCGGATTGCCGGGCGCAGCACGTCGATAATCTGGACGAGCTGGCGCTTGGCCAAGTCGAGCATGCCGTAATCGTAGAGCGGACGGCCGCAGCACAGCCGTTCCTGCGGGACGGTCACCCGGTAGCCGGCATGTTCGAGGACGCGAACCGCACGCTTTGCCGTGGCCGGAAAGAAGTAGTTGTTGAACGTATCGGGCCATAGCACGACCTGCGGGCGTGACCCGTCCGTCATTTTCGGCTGGTGCTGAAACCAGGTCTGGAAGCTTTCCTCGGCAAAGGCGGGGGCCTCGCGCTCGGCGGTGAATCCGGCGACGGCCTTCAACGCATCGCCGATTCCTGGTGCGCGCAGCAGCAGATTTGCCCAGCCCGGCGCAGCCATTGCCAGCGGCGCCCACCACATTATTAGCCCCATGCTGTAGGCGGCGCGCGGTCGCAGCCGACCCTTGTAGTAATGGGCGAGAAACTCGGCCTTATAGGTCGCCATGTCGACCGAAACCGGGCAGTCGTGCTTGCAGCCTTTGCATTGCAGGCAGAGATCGAGCGCCTCGCGAACTCCTTCCTCGCGCCAGCTCCTGGTCAGCGGGTCGCCGCGCATCATCTCGAACAGGAGGTGTGCGCGGCCGCGGGTGGAGTGCCTTTCCTCGCGGGTCGCCTGGAAGCTTGGACACATCGTGTGCCCGCTAAGGCTGCGGCATCTGCCGACCCCAAAACAGCGCTCGGCAGCCTGCGCAAAACTCCCGTGGTCGTCGGGGTAGCGGAAATGGGTCTTCACCTGCCGCGGTTCATAATCCGAGCCGAGCCGCAAATTGGCGTCGAGCGGCTGAGCGTCGATCAGCTTGCCCGGGTTCATCCGCCAATGCGGATCCCAGATCGTCTTGAACTCGCGAAATGCTTGGATCAGCTCCGGGCCGAACATCTTGGGGAGTAGCTCGCCCTTGGCCTGGCCGTCGCCGTGCTCGCCGGATAGCGAGCCGCCGTAGCGCAAGCAGAGGTCAGCAGCTTCCTGCATATAACCGCGGAACTTCGCGACCCCCTCGGCGGTCTTAAGCCCAAAGGTCATGCGCGCGTGGACACAGCCGTCGCCGAAATGGCCGAAAATCGTCGCCGAGTAGCTGAAGCGCTCATTGAGCTTGGCGAAATCGCGCAAGTAATCGCCGAGCCGCTCGGGCGGCACCGCCGCATCTTCCCATGATGGCCAGGAATCCTCGACACCCGGGATACGGCTGGCGCCGACGCCGTTTTCGCGGATTTGCCAGACCTGATCCTGCTCCTCGGCAGGCTCGATCAGCCGCATCCCGCTGGCATCGGTGCCGATATTTTTGAGCTGGGAGAAAGCCTTCTGGGCCTTGTGATTCGCTTCCTTCTGCTCCTCGCCGCCGAACTCGGCCAAAAGCCAGGCGCGACCTTCCGGCAACAGAGCCGCGCCGGGCGCCGGCTTGCCCTTTCGTTTCAGGTTCTCGACAACGTGGCCGTCGAAAGCTTCGAGGCCGTCGGGGCCGAAGCCGCGCAATTCCCCGACATCATCGGCCGCGCGGGCAATCTCGGGGTAGCCCAGCACCAGCAGCGCCCGCTTCGCCGGCCAGTGCACTAGACGGACCATCGCTGCCAAAGTCAGCGCACAGGTCCCCTCCGAGCCGACGAGTGAGCGGGCGACATTGAATCCCTTTTCGGGCAACAGATCGTCGAGGTTGTAACCTGAGACGCGTCGCGGGATCTTCGGGTAGCGGCGACGGATCTCGTCGCCATAGCGCGACGCGAGGTCCTTAAGCCGCGCATAGATCTCGGCGCGGCGATCGCCGCTGCCGCGGATCAGATCCAACCTCTCGTCATCGGTGGCGCCGACCCGCATGCGCAAGCCGTCATAGGTCAGGATATCGAGCTCCTCGACATTATCGACGGTCTTGCCGCCCATGACGGTATGCACGCCGCAGGAATTGTTGCCGATATTGCCGCCGAGCGTGCAGTAGGCATGGGTCGCCGGGTCGGGAGCGAAGGTGAGGCCATGCTTTTTGGCGGCATTGCGCAACTGGTCGTTGATGACCCCAGGCTCGACCCTGGCGCGACGGCCGTCCGGGTCGAGCGCCAGGATCCGGTTCATGTATTTGGAGAAGTCGATCACAACGGCGACATTGCAGGTCTGGCCGGACAAGCTGGTGCCGCAACCGCGCCCAAGGATCGGCACGTCGCGCGCCCGGCACGCCTCGACGGTCGCCTCGACATCTGCCACGTCCTTCGGGATCACGACCCCGATCGGGACGTGGCGGTAGATCGACAAATCCGTTGCGTAGAGCGCCCGGCTGGCGGCGTCAAACCGCACCTCGCCGGCTATACTCCGGAATAACGCCTCGGCGAGATCGGCCGCTGCGTCGCGCCGCCGCCGTCGCGCCGCGAAAGACGCGGGGCGCGGCATTGGCCGCGTTGGCGGAGCGAGCACTTCGCTGGTGGACACCACAACTCGACTCTACGCGGGCGAGGACGGCGCGTTACCGGACCGTCGTGATTGAATCGCGCAAAGAGAGCGGCGCGGGGCCGCCCTCGGCGCCGTAGGCTCCTTATCGGCCGGGGAACGTCGCAACCAGACCGTTATCGCCGAGGAGCACATGAACCCTCTGGCCGTTTTTCATCGCGTCGGCAGACCAGCCCTGCGTCGCCTTCAGATCCTGGATATTGCTGTATCCATATCTGCCGAGCTGCTGCTCGGCTTCCTGATAGGTGTTGATGTTGCCCATGCCATAGCCGGAGTGAGAATATGTCTGCCCGGTATTGGGCGTGCTGCTGCCCTGCGTTCCGGTGTTCCAGCTACCCTGGTTTGCGCCGTAGGTACCCTGGCTCGGGTTGTACGTGCCTTGGTAGCCCTGCGTCCCGCCGGTGTAGTAGCCCTGGTTGGTTCCCTGGGTTCCGCTCCCTGGGGTTCCGCTCATCGTCGTCGAATTCTGAGCCCAAGCTGCCGATCCCGCGGTCAGCATCAAAACGCCGGCGAACGCGGCGCACTTCGCAACTGTCTTCATCTGCTTCAATCCCATCCTGAGTTTCCAAAGGGAGCTTTGCCGTACCGACCCGGGTCAGCGGCCCGGGAATGTGGCGACCAGCCCGTTATCCGACAACAGCACGCGGACCTGCTCGCCATTCTTGGTCGCGTCCGCCACCCAGCCATGCATCGGAACGACATCCTGCAGGTTGGTGTACCCATAACGGGACAGCTCCTGCTGTGCCTGTTGCTGCGTTGTGTTCATCCCGCTGCCGCTGCCGGTCTGGGAACTGAACTGGTTTCCGAGCGGCTGCGACCCGCTTCCCTGCATGCCCTGGTTCGCGTTCTGCATGACTACCCCGGTCAGCTCGTCGGGGCTGAGCAGCATCACGATGCGCGAGCCATCCGGAGCCTGCGCGCGGACAACGAAGGATTCCGGAATGACCCGAATGTCCTTGAAACCGGACTGCTCCAGGGACTGCCGGATCTTTTGTTGGGTATCGGCGGTGATTTTCCCGCCCGGCGAGGATTGGCCCCAATCCGATTGCGCGCCGGGATTGGCGTTGTTCTGGGCTGTGGAATTCCAGTTACCGGTCTGAGCCCAGGCGGCTGACCCACCCATGATCAATAGCGCGCTTGCGACAGCGGCCGTTTTTCTAGCTGACATCTTCAAAGCCCATAATCAGTTTAGGGGACAGCGCTGGCCCTATGGTCACGCTTTACTCAAAACGAGTTCATTTCCCAAAAGGTTCGAACTTGCTCCGAAATTCATCCCAATCACAGCCCATTGATCCAGATCATTTCATGAGATCAATAACATGTTGGTTATGCGGCAGGGCGTGATGAGATTGGCCGGGATGTTGCCTCTCTGCAGGAATCAAACCTGCACAGGAGCGCGCAATGACCGCTGAGGAACTGACCCGCAAAATCCTCGCTGCAAACGCGCCAAGCGTTTTGAATCGAAAACCATAATCGCCGGAGATCGGCGGAAGCACTGCGGTGTATCTAATCGCCGCGCTCATGGGACAGATGAAGCTGCGTCCCGAGCGGGCTGAACCCGCAGCAAAGCTGTTCGACTTCGGCAAAGTCGAAAAAAGCATGCTGCAGGAGATCCCGTATCGCGGATCACTGCCGAGCGTCGTGTCGACCGATCCGTCGATCTACCGCTTTTATCAGGTCGTCCAAATCTACGGCACGACCTGGAAAGAATTGATCCAGGAGAACTTCGGCGATGGGATCTGAGCACGATCCATTTCGACATGAGGATCGAACGCCAGCCCGACCGAACGGAGACCGGGTCAAGCTCACTCTCAGCGCAAATTCCTCCCGTATCAAATTCCTCCCATATAAGGAGTGTTGATGGGGCGGCTTGCGAGCGGAGAGACCCGATGGACGTGATCGACCTCAATTGCGATATGGGCGAGAGCTTTGGCGCCTGGACGATGGGTAGCGACGCCGAGATGCTCAAAATCGTCTCGTCGGCGAATGTTGCCTGCGGCTTCCATGGCGGCGACCCGCTGGTCATGTTCGACACAGTGACGCGAGCCAAGCAGAACGGTGTGGGGATCGGCGCACATCCGAGCTTCTTCGATGTCTGGGGCTTTGGCCGCCGGCAAATCCAGGGCGAGAAGCCCGAGGACATCGAAAAGATGGTCGTCTACCAGATCGGCGCCCTGCAGGGAGTGGCGCGCGCCGCGGGCCACCGGCTCGGCCATGTCAAGGCGCACGGCACATTGGCCAACCTCGCCGCCGTGGACCGCGCGACAGCGCTCGCGATCGGCCGCGCCATCGCTGCTGTCGACCCGGAGCTGATCTACGTCGTGATGGCGGGCACCGAGCTGGAGCGAGCCGCGCAGGAGCTGGAGCTCAGAATGGCGCGCGAGATCTATGCCGACCGCGCTTATGACGACAGCGGCAATCTGGCAGCGCGAAAGCTCCCCGGCGCGGTATTGCACGACGCCGAGGAAGCTGCCGCCCGCGTCTCGGCTATGGTGCGTGAACGCGCGATTATCAGCAATTCGGGCAAGCGCATTCCCGTCGCCATCGACACGGTTTGCGTCCACGGCGACAACCCGGCAGCGGTGGAGATGGCGGGGCTCGTCCGGGAACGCCTCGAAGCAGCCGGGATTGCGGTGCGGCCGATGGCCGAGACGATCAACTAGGGGCCTCGGCCGGCCGCATCCGCAACAGCGCGAGCGAGGCGAGCGCTGCAAAGCTTAGCCCCCCGGAGACCACCAAGGCCGCTGGTCCCATCGCATTCAGCAATAGCCCGAAGAGCAAGGGCGCCACAGCCGTGGTCACCCGCGCCGGCGCTGCGATGATGCCGGTGCGCAGCCCGTAGCCGGCCGGGCCAAAGAGCGCCAGCGGCAGGGTGCCGCGTGAGATGGTCAGGAGGCCATTGCCGGCACCGTGCAACAGCGCGAAGGCGGCTGCCGCCGGAGCGCCGACGACGCCGAGAACGGCCGCGCCCAGCGGGTGCATCATCAGCGCGAGCCGCGTCGACACCAGCGGATGCCGCCGCTTCAGCACACCGAACTCGAAAAGCCGCGCCGCCACCTGCGCCGGCCCCATCAGCGATGCTGCAAAGATCGCTGCGGTTGCAGTCGCGCCCGACATTTCCAGCAGGCGCGGCAGATGGGCCGCCATCGCGCCGGTGGCAAACCCGGCCGCACCGAAGACAAAAGCCAGCACAGCCATCCCGTTTGCCGGCGGCGGAGCTGTCGTCTCTGGAACGGCGGCCGGTGCAGAGGGCGCGGGCAGCGGGATGAGGAGCCGGTTGATTGGCAGGCAGACAAAAATATTGAGCGCCGCCCAGCCGAGGCAGGCGCCGCGCCACCCGAAATGGTCGTTGAGCAGCGCCGACAGCGGCCACCCGACGGTGCTGGCGAAACCTCCGATCAGAGTAATGCCGGTTATTGGCCCTCTCGCCTCGCA
>JAFASL010000754.1 GCA_019244535.1 Alphaproteobacteria bacterium | reverse complement strand
GCGCTGCGCGTGCCTGACAAGCATGACAGGCGTTCGACCCGATAAATAATAGCGGGGGCGCAAACGAAATGCGCTGCGGCCGCAATATCGATGTACACCTTCGCCGTTGTCACCGGAATCGTCCGGAGTTCTGGTGCTTCATGATGCGGCGGGCGCCCATAGCGAGGCGATCAGTGAAGGGATTCGACGAAAGCTCTTGCGGCACCACAGCATCCGACATTTGATCAGCTTCCCGGGCAGGCTGGTCGCAACCACCTGTCTCGTTCGCGGGGTCCAGCTCAAAGTTAGCTTAGGCTTGGATCCAAAACCGATGTAGTGGATTGCGGAGCGGTATCGCCGCGGGGGCGCGTTAACTCCTATCATCTTGCAGCTGGGTATTCCCACAGCCTGCTCGGCGCAGGGGCGAATTGGGGCCGCCGCCCCGCGCCCCGGACCGGTCGCCGAGAATTCAGACTGTCGGCGTCGCAATCGTGCCGGAGACGCTTCGGAAATCGCGGGCTTTCCCGCCGCGGTACTAACAGTTCGAATCCATCTTCCTCCAGCGGTGAGTCCGATGCGAACCTTGAGATTGGCGCCCGTGCCTGGCGATGCTTATTTCCGAAGGGTTTTCTTCGAAGAAGATCCGGGCGCACCGGTCGAGTCGGCGACCGTGACATTGCACCTCGCCGGCGGGACGGCGCAAAGCGAGCATATCCGACACGGCCGCGGCACGCCGGGCCGGCCGATGAGCGATGCCGAACTCGACGGCAAGGTGAGAGAGCTGGCTACGTACGGCGCTCCTTTTGTCGACGCCGATGGGCTGATCGCGGCGGTGCGGGGCATTGAAGGCGAGGCCGATCCGACCCGATTGATGCGCCTGACAGTGCCCGCGTGACCGGGTAAAAACCCGCCCTGGGACGTTCGCAGACGTCGAAGTTGGCTGGGGCGCGCCGGCGCGCTGGGTCCGCTTCATAGCCTTCTCTCCGTGCGTGCGGAAACAGATCGTGGTGCGATCTCGACGCGGGGTAAATGACCATATCCTCTGCAGGTAACTTGATCTGTCGGCCGCCGCGGACCGCCTCTGGGAGGTGAAGTATGAACAAGCAATTGCTGAACCGGCGTGTATTCAATAGACTTTGCGTGGCGCTTGGCTCGTCGTTCTTTTCGGTCGGCACAATGATTATGGCGCTATCGAGCGCATCGGCTCGTGCTGCGACCCCTTTGGTAAAGTTTCATGATGGAACAAGCGTCCCGGCGCTCGGCCAGGGCTCTGCAAATCTCGCGCAAGGGAGACATCCGGAAGCCGCTGAGGAAGAAGCGCTGCGCACCGGCCTTTCGCTCGGGATGGCGTTGATCGACACGGCGGAGATGTACGGCGACGGCCAATCCGAGAAATTGATCGGCCGCGTGATTGCCGGTCAGCGCGACCGCGTATTCCTGGTCTCCAAAGTGTGGCCCAATCACGTAATGGGAAACGGCATCGCGCGGGCTTGCAACGCGAGCCTCGGCCGGCTCGGCACTGATCATCTCGACCTTTACCTGCTGCACTGGCCGAGTCGGGACACCGAGCTCTCCAGCATTGTGGCGGCGTTCGAAAGTCTACGCGCGGCGGGGACGATTCGCGCCTGGGGTGTGTCCAACTTCAAGGTCAGTGACATGGAAGACCTCTTCCGTGTTTCACACGGCGATCGCTGCGCGACCAATCAGGTCCTTTATAATCTCGGCAATCGTGGTATCGAGCATGACCTGCTGCCATGGTGCGAGCAGCACGGCATGCCGGTGATGGCCTATTCACCGCTCGGCGGCGCCGGAGCCAGCCTGCTGCGTGATTCCACGCTTGCACGCGTCGGCGCCGCACATGGTTGCTCGGCAGCCGCTGTCGCGCTGGCCTGGACCATCCGCAATGGTAATGTCATTGCAATTCCCGAATCCGGCTCGGCCGAACATGTACAGGAGAACGCCGTAGCGCTCTCACTTACACTGAGACCGGATGAACTTAATGCACTGGATGAAGCGCATCCACCGCCCAACCGCTAAAAGCAGTGTATTGATAAGAAGGGGCGACGATATTGAGAGTCCGACGGCGGTCGCTCCGTTTGACGCCGCCCCGCTTCCGCCGATTACTCAGCACCCATACCAGAGA
>JAFASL010000711.1 GCA_019244535.1 Alphaproteobacteria bacterium | reverse complement strand
GGGTTTAGAAACTAAATCATTGCATGACCGCGGGTTCTGGCAAGAGGTCGATGACCCGGAGTTGGGTCGCAGCTTCACCTATCCGGCGAGTATGCCATCTACAAGGGCTCGCCCTGGCGGATCTCCCGAAGGGCGCCGCTGATCGGCGAGCACAACAAAGAAAACCCTGCGGCGGGTTCGGACTTCTTGCAGTGAGCTTTCGGTTCTGGCGGGAAAATCGCGTTATCTAGGGAGGTCGGCTATGGATTGCTGCGGTTACGGGCACGCTCCCACTCCTCGGTCCTTGATGTGGCCGGCAATGCTGGCCCCGATAGGCGCAATGCTCGCGGGTAGTGTCGGACCGCTCGGTTCGACAGCCGCTGCCCGGACCGCCGAGACTGCCTCGGCGGCGCTCGATGTGCTGCGCAAGTCGATTTCGGTGGATGTCCATACCCATGGCGGGAAGACCGGGATCACCTCGAAAGCACCGCCGAATGAAGATCTCGCAAACGCGATGCGGGCAGGGTCGCTTGCCGTGGCGTGCCTGGCCGACGTGCCGGACGGTCCGATCCTCGGCAGGAACGCGCAGGGTGTTCTGGCCGCTGTGCGCGTGCCCGAGCCGGGGGAACTCTACAGACACCATCTCGAACGCCTGACTTGGATGGACGAGATGGTCGCCAGCCATGGCTTGCGCCGGGCACTTACCGCGGCTGATCTCGAAGCGGCTCATCAAGCGGGACAGCCCGCAGTCATTGCCGATGTGGAAGGGCTCGACTTTCTCGAAACGAAGATCGAGCGGCTCGAGGAAGCGCATCAACGCGGCATCCGGCACGTGCAGCTCGTGCACTACACGCCAAACGATATCGGCGATTTCCAGACTGGCGCCGTTACGCACCAGGGCCTCGCCGCGTTTGGCGCCGAGGTGATCCGCGCATGTCACCGACTGGGTTTTGTCTGCGACGTCGCGCACGCAACCGAGGCCGTGGTGAGACAGGCGGTCAGAGTCGCGACGAAACCTCTGCTGCTTTCGCACACAGCACTCTCGGAGTCGCGGGCGATGTGTCCAACCGCGCTGACCGGACGGCAGGTCAGCGCGGACCATGCGCGGGCGATTGCCGAGACCGGCGGCTCGATCGGCGTCTGGCACTTCTTCCCAAGCCTCGAGAAATACGTCGACGGTCTAAAGGAGATGACCGAGATCGTCGGGGTCGATCACGTCAGCATTGGCACCGACCAGCACGTGACGCCGGGAAGCGTCCCGGACTACACCCGATGGGTGCACCTCGTCGCGGCGATGCTGCGCGGCGGGTTTACGCCCGAAGAGACGGGCAAGATCGCCGGAGGCAATTATATGCGCATCTTTCGCGCCGCGGTCGGCTGACATTTCCTGCCGTCATGATGCGCGCAATGTGCTGGCGATGCCGATTATCGGCGTCGACCTAGAGGCCGACCAAGGAAGACCGCGTGGCTGCTTAAGTTTCACGATTGCGGGGAATGCCGGTTCAAGCGAACGACTCCGTCATCGCCGAATAAACCAGGGTTCGCAAATCCCGCCGCAACGTGAGGCGCGCGCCACTGCCGATCACCTGGGTCATGAACACGACCGTCAACTCCTCCTTGGGATCGATCCAGAAGGCAGTCGCGGCGGCTCCGCCCCAGAAAAATTCGCCGAGCGAGCCCGGAAGGCGCGTTTTGGCCACATCTATGTTGACGCCACAGCCGAGCGAAAAACCGACCCCGGCATAGCCGGACTCGCTGAACATTCCGGGCAGCGCCATATCGGCGATCTCGCGGCCATCAGGCAGGTAATTGAGGCTAAATAGCGCAACCGTTTTAGGACTGAGGATCTGCACGCCGTCGAGAGTGCCGCCGTTCAGCATCATCCGGCAGAAGCGCAAATAATCCTGCGCAGTCGAAACCAGGCCGCCGCCGCCCGATTCGAGTTTGGGCGGCTTCGCGTAGGTGCTTTCCCGGGCGTCGTCCTGCAGTTTCAGCCCACTTCCGTTGCCCTCGGGCTGATAGCAGGAGGTGAAACGTTCCGTCCGGTCTGGCGGCACCCAGAACGCTGTGTCATTCATGCCGAGCGGCTCGAACAGACGCGTGCGTAGGAACTCGCCAAAGCCCATGCCGGATAACTTCTCGACGAGGTAACCCAGCACGTCGATAGATACGGAATAATTCCAGGCTGTTCCTGGCGAGAAATCGAGCGGTATCTGCGCCAACTGCTCGACCATCTCCGCGAGCCCGCCGGCGGTCTGACGGTCGGCCACTTTGGCCTGGCGATAGGCTGCATCAACAGCGCTACGCATCATGAAGCCGTAGGTGAGGCCGGAGGTGTGGGTGACAAGATCGATGATCTTCATCGGCCGCAGGGCGGGCGTTGTGATAAAGCTCGGCGGTGCGTCGGCCAGCAGCGAAGGCAGGCCGCTAGCGTAGATGCCGAGGTTCCGCCACGCGGGAATATGGTTGTGGACCGTCTCGTCGAGGCCGATGAGCCCATCTTCGACCAGCATCATCAAGGCTACCGCGGTGATCGGCTTCGTCATCGAATAGATGCGAAAGATCGCGTCCTCGCGCATGGGCTTGCCGCGCTCGAGGTCCCATGTGACCGAATAGGCCGGTATGGACGAGGTGATCCTTGCGCCAGATGTAGGTCAGCATGCCTGGCAATAGGCCGTCGTCGACATAGCGGCGTTTCATCACTTCGTCGAGCCGCGCCAGCCGCGCCGACGACATGCCTACCGTTTCGGGCTTCATCAGTGTCTCCTAGTTTCGAGCCGGTAAAACCGCGACGCGGTGCCAGCAAAGAGATCGGCTTTTTCCGACGCCGAGGCGCCGTGTGCCAGTCGTTTGAACGCGTTAAACAGCACCGGGTAGCTGCACGCGCCCTTATCGACCGGGAAGTTGCTTTCGAACATGCAGCGGCTGGCGCCGAAATTTTCGATGCAGGTCTCGACATAGGGCCGCCATCCAGCCGCCAGCTCACCCGATGACGGCGGTAGCGGGGCCAAATGAAAATCGAAGGCGTTGACGATCATCGCCAGCCCGCCGAGCTTCATATACACGTTCGGACACGCGGACAGTTCCTTGATGTCGGCGCGCCAGACGGGAAAGACATCGTTGCGCTTATAGGGTCCGACCCCCAACGGACCGCCGAAATGGTTGAGCACGATCTTTACCTCCGGGCATTCGCGTGCCACTTCGGTGAGCGTCTTGATCTGCGGATGATAGATCCAGGCTTCGAAGGTCAGATTGCGCGCCGGCAGCCTCTTGAGACCGCGGCGGAAGTTCGGGTCGTCCATTAGTCCCGGCGGCGGGACATAGGACGAGGCGCCGATGATCGCAGGGTCGTGCGCGGCGATCTGCCGGATCCCTCGGAACCGCCCGCCGGCAGCGGCGATCTGGCCTTCGAGCACCGCATCGATATTCGAGAGCCGCAAATCGGCAAAACTGACGATGCC
The DNA here is from genome assembly GCA_019244535.1 of Alphaproteobacteria bacterium. Lineage (GTDB taxonomy): Bacteria > Pseudomonadota > Alphaproteobacteria > ATCC43930 > CGMCC-115725 > AP-15. The sequence goes on along the minus strand of JAFASL010000711.1, from coordinate 506 downwards.
GGCGCAAATCTTCGTCTTGCCGCCGCGCCGGTCGGCTTCCTCGGCGATGGCCCGGACGAACTCGCTTTCGCCAATCGGCCGCATTTCCTCGGGACCGCTCGTGCGATACCCCGAACCGCATTGGATGAAAACGGTCGCGACGATGTTGTGCCCCGAATTGACGTCTGCCAGGAGTTCGTCGAGGAGATAGCGGCTGCCGGGATGATCCCAGAGATGATGGTGCGGATCGAGGATGGGCAGATCAGGTTCGAGGATCTCTTCCGTCAACTTGCCGAGCCATGCGGGGTTCGGCAGCGGGCGGGGATAGGTGCGGGCTTCAGACGGCATGGCATTCTCCCGGAAGGCAAGCTGACGCGACAGCGCTGATCACCGGCGCCGCTTGTGGCAAAATCTAGCCCGAAATCAACCGAAGGGGCGAGCAATGAACGATGCCCGTACGATGCCGCGACACATGCTGGAAGTGAGGGAGCTGACTGCGCAGGCGTTTGCACCATACGGCGAGGTCA
>JAFASL010000575.1 GCA_019244535.1 Alphaproteobacteria bacterium | reverse complement strand
GCCACCCGGCGTCGATGCGCAGCGGTCCGCAATAGGCGCCGGATTGCCGCCTGAGCAGCCGGAGGTGCTAAATCCATGGCGCTTCATCTGACGCGCATCGACGATCTGGCGGTCGTCACGCTCGATCGGCCGGAGGTGTTGAATGCGTTGAATTTCGAGCTGCTGCGGGATCTCGGGGCCGCGCTGGACCAGGCGGCGGGCGGTGATGCCCGTGCGTTACTGGTGATGGGCGCCGGTGCCCGAGCCTTTTGCGCGGGCGCCGATGTGAAGGAGCTGATGGGTCGCTCGCTCCGAGCCCAGCGCGACGGCGCGGCTCTTGGCCAGGCAGTCTTCGCCAAACTCGACGCGCTGCCGATCCCGTCTGTGGCGCTGATCTCGGGATACGCCTTTGGCGGCGGGCTTGAGCTGGCGCTCGCCTGCACATTCCGGCTCGCGGCGAAAAGCGCGAGACTGGGCTTGCCCGAGATCAAGCTCGGGCTGATCCCGGGTTATGGCGGCACGCAGCGTTTGCCGCGGCTGATCGGCGAAGCGCGTGCGCTCGACATGATCCTGACCGGCCGCACGGTCGAGGCTGAGGAAGCCGAGCGGATTGGCCTCGTCAACCGCATCGTCGAAGGCGATTTGATCGAGGCGGGGGCGAATTTTGCGCGCGAGATGACCGGCTTCAGCCTGCCGGCGCTGCGGCTCGCCCGCGACGCGGTCCATCGCGGCCTCGCCTTTCCATTGAAGGAAGGTCTCGAGATCGAGGCCGATCTCAACACCCTCGCCTTCCAGACAGCTGATGCCGTCGAAGGCATGCTGGCCTTCCTCGAAAAGCGCAAACCCGCGTTCCGCGACGGGTGAAAGGCGCTCCCTCGACACCCTTGTGCCGGGAGCGGTGGACCCGCAGCCTCTCAGGGTACCGTCTCGGCTCGTAAGTGATCGTGAGCGCCGCGCCCCGAGGGTATTCCCTCTCGACCCGGTCGCCCTGCTGCAAAGAGACCGGCGTCGACGACCGGTTCGTGATCGGAAGCGCGGGCGAGTTCCTTCGCCATCAGGATCTCGTCGTAATACCTACCGTCGAATTTCAGGGAATTCTTCTCGATCCCGTACTCGACAAAACCGAGGCCAGCATAGAGCCGGCGCGCATGTTCGTTGCCCACCACAACGCTCAGCTGGATCAGCTCGACGCGCCGCCGGGCATGGGCGATTACCGCCTCGACCAATCGGCGGGCGATCCCGGCCCCTCTGGCCTCGGGCCGAACATACATGCCCCAGAGTAAGCCCTTGTGCGCCTCCTTTTCGCCGGGTCGAGTGGCAAATCCGGCTACCCCCAGGATTTTGGCATCGAGAAATGCGCCAAAGACATCGGAACTGCTCAGCCGGTTGAAAAACCAAGCCAAAGGCTTGGTGAACTCGGCCTGGAAGGTGCTCCCAAAAACCTCGGGGCTCTCTTTGAGACCCGCCAGACGGATGCCGCGATATAGGGCGGCATCTCCCGGCGTCAGCTGGCGTATGTAAATATCGTCGGCGTCCAAATCCTTCTCCCCAATCTGGTTTTCGCTGTGGTCGCGCTTCTGCGTCCGTCGACCGTCGGTTGCGACCCAGCCCGCTGATACCACCTCTCTGTGTCAATTTTATGCCGCCCGCCAGTCGATGCGAAAGCGAACCCCGACGAGAACGTTGTATCTGCGATTTGGCTCTGCTCGGATCCTCGATGGCACGCGCTCACATCTATTTACTCGTTATCGCCTTTCTCGCGGCCTTTCCGGCGCTGGCGCGAGGCGAACCGCCTGCGCGGGTCGGCCGCATCAGCTTCGCCTCCGGCGATCTTGCCTCTCATACGCCGGGGCAGAACGAATGGTCCTCGGCCGGCGTCAATTACCCGGTCGCCACCGGAACCTCGTTGTGGACCGAGCCCGACGCCCGCGCCGAGATCCGAATCGGCCCAAACACGATCGCAATGACGGGCGGCACGGAGCTGGATTTCGGTCGGCTTACTGCGCAGATCACGCAACTCAATCTTCCGCAGGGGCGCATCTATTTGCATGTGCGCCAACTCGATGACGCCCACACTTTCGAGATCGCCATCCCGCGCGGCGGCGTCCTGCTGCTGCAGCCCGGATCTTATGACATCGATGCCGGCTCGGAGAACCAACCGGCGCGAATCGCGGTGTTCGACGGAGCCGCGCGGTTTGCCGGAAACGGCAGCGACACTGAGATCAAGCCCGGAGATGTTGCAGTCTTGAACGGCTTCAATCCGGTCTCCGCCAGCATCGAGCGCGCTGTTGCCGATGCCTTTGTGGAATGGTGCCGCTCGCGCGATTACGACGAGAAACGCCTAGCCGCGCCCTACCTCGTCTCTCCCGATATGACCGGCTACGCCGAACTCGACGCCAATGGGCGATGGGATGCAGCCCCCGGCTACGGCCAAGTCTGGTATCCGAACGTCCCGGCAGGCTGGGCGCCCTACACCGACGGCCATTGGGTCTGGATCGAGCCATGGGGCTGGACCTGGATCGACGATGCGCCGTGGGGATTTGCGCCGTCGCATTACGGGCGGTGGGCATTTGTCGGCGAGCGGTGGTGCTGGGTGCCTGGGAACTTCTGTCGTCGCCGGTCTATGCGCCAGCGCTGGTGGGCTTTCTCGGGGGACCCGGTGTCGGGCTCTACGTCGCCGGCGCTGTTGGGCCGCAAATCGGCTGGTTTCCGCTTGCCCCAGGCGAAATCTATTGGCCGAGCTATCGCGCCGACGCGAGCTATATCCGTGCGCTCAATCGCGGCAGTGTCGCAAACATCGACGCGATCGCGTTTCCGCGCGGCGGGCGGCCCCCGGTACAGGTCACCGATGCGCAGTTCGCGAACCGGCGTTTTGCCGCGGTTGTCCCACAACATGCATTCGCGAGCTCCGCTCGGGTGAACCCATCGGCGCTTCGTGTTCCGGCCGGGGCGCTCGACCACGCGCGAGTATTAACGGGGTCGCCTTCGATCAGGCCGGCGCGCAGCCCGGCGTTGGCCGGCCCGCCGGCGTTCGGAGCGAGAGGAGGGTCCGGACGGATTGCCGGTAGCGCGAACGGCTACGGCAGCACGGTCGCCCCGATGCCGGGCGCGCAGCGGGACGGGCATGGCCCGGTTTCGGCTGTACAGCCGCCAGCATCGCCTCAAATCGTGAACAGGCAGCGGAGCGTGGCGGTCCACTCCGGAGGCAGATGGGCTGGTGCAGCGCCCTCGGGATCGCATGCGGCGGCGGCACTGAGCATCCCCGCGGCTCGCGAACACGGGCAGCCGGCCGCTCACCCGCAGGCGGGTTATCGCGCCGCGCCGCGTTTCTTCCAGCAGCCGCAAATCGCGCATTTTGCAGGGTCCGGAGGCGGCGGGCATGCCGCCGGTGGTGGCGGACACGGACCCGCAGCCGTCGCCGCCGGGGGCGGCCAAGTTGGAGGCGGCCATGGCGGGGGAGGCCGTGGCGGAGGCGACCACGGCGGCGGTCATCACGACTGAAGCACCCTCTACGGGGAACGGTCGCCGCTGTTCTGCG
>JAFASL010000572.1 GCA_019244535.1 Alphaproteobacteria bacterium | reverse complement strand
GTGCAGTCACTGTCCGACACCGATGTTGCGGCAGTTGCACTTGTAGAAAACCTTCAACGTCAGGATCTGAACCCGATCGAGGAAGCCGCCGGGTACAGCCGGCTCGTGACGGAACTCCGCCTGACCCACGAAGCGCTCGCGAAGGTGGTTGGAAAATCCCGCGCCCACGTCACGAATGTCTTGCGCCTTCTGCACCTTCCCGAGTCAGTTCAGCATGCGGTGCGGGAAGGCCGGCTCACCTTTGGGCACGCCAGAGCCCTCGCGGCTCACTCGGACCCGGAGTCGGTACTGCCACTCGTGCTCGCCAGGCAATTGAATGTGCGGCAGACGGAAGCCTTGGCCAACCGAGCGGCGAGTGGACCCCAGGCGACGACCCAACCAGTGTCAGCGGGTGCCGATACCCTTGCACTTGGGAAAGAGCTGGCAGAATGGCTGGGCCTTCCCGTAGAAATTTCCCGCTCAGGAGCCGGGGGCAGTTTGCGGATCCGCTTTCGTGACCTGGATCAGTTGGACCACTTGGTCAAGCGACTGAGGCATAGTTCCTAGATGAAGCCCGAGGGACCAAAAATTGCCGGCTGGTTGGCGATCCAGCAAGTCAATAACATGAAGCCGGCCAGACCCTGCGAGCCTTCGTTGGGGGTACCTTCCTTTGCTCCTTCTCGTCACGCAGGACTGCTGTCGGCTCGGATGATTCGCTAGAGGAAAAATTGTCCTCCGAACACATTAGGTGTGCATGTGGTATGGGCAAATCATGGACCTGCTGCACGCCTTAACCACCTTTACCCGGATCGTGGAGACCGGCTCGTTTTCGGCGGTCGCACGCGAAAGCAATATCGGCCACTCCGCCGTCACCCGACTCATTGGACAGCTCGAGTCGCATTTCGGGGTGCGGCTGTTCCACCGGACGACACGCCGCCTGAGCCTGACACAAGACGGGCAAGATCTGCTCGGCCTCGCTCGCCACATGATCGAAGTGGCCGACGAGATCACTGCCACGATGAGCCGTCAGCAGGGAAAACCGACTGGGTTGGTGCGGGTTGCGATGCCAGTGGGTGCTACGCGACTACTTGTACCGCGACTGCGCGAATTCCTTGAGTATCACCCAGGCCTTTCAGTCGAAGTGTTGGTCAGCGATCGGGTTGAAAATCTCATCGAGGCGCGTATCGACTTGGCCCTCCGCGTTGGCGCGGTAAACGACGCCTCGCTTGTCACCCGCAACATCGGCACTTTTGGACGTGTTGCTGTCGCCGCCCCTTCATACCTCGAGCGGCATGGCGCTCCGGCCACGCCGGCGGATCTTATCAACCACTCATGCATCCTCCCCGACCTCGGCCCGGAGAGTGGGCATTGGACCTTTGACGGCCCTGATGGCCGGGTCCGGGTGGCGGTCTCCGGCGCGTTGATCGCCAACAGCACCGAGGTTATTCGGCACGCTGCCCTGGCGGGGTACGGCATCGCTCTTTTGACCGAATTGCAGGTGGTGGACGATATCCGCTTGCGGCGGTTGCAGCGCGTACTCCCGGAATACCCGATCGAGCGCTATCAGGTGTCCATCGTCTATCCTTCGCGCCGCCATCTCGCCCTTCGGACCCGTGCGGTGATCGATTTCCTGGTCGAGCAGTTCCGAACGATCGAGAGCAGGCTCGCCGAGGAGCGCGTTTTGGGTGAAATTTCCGCTGCCTGGCTGGTGTAATCCGGCGGCGATAACCTGCAAAGGCGAGCGATCAGAGTAGATCGCGGGAGAACAGAATGTGCTGACGCGTGAATCTGCTGTGCGAAGAAGATCGCTCGGCTTTCACTTGGCCCAGCGAAGCACAAGCGGATCAAGGCGGCGAGCAATCTCAATCAGCCCGGCGCAGGTTGCGGGATGCAGCCGTGGGAGCGGATGGCGGCCCGCCTCGCAGGCGATCACCCCGCCCTCTTTCATGAGCACCTTTGCGGCCAACAGCCCGCATTGCCGGTTCTCATAGTTGATCAGCGGCAGCCAGCGCTGATAGGCGTTCATCGCCTCCTCTCGGCGCCCAGC
>JAFASL010000503.1 GCA_019244535.1 Alphaproteobacteria bacterium | reverse complement strand
TTCTGCCCCAAAGAAGCGCTGACGAGCGGCAAGGGTCGCCTCGCTTGCACCGTTCTCTCGGGCCGCTGTAGGGGAGACGCAAGCGCAAATAAAGGATGCAGCGAGCGCCGCCGCGAATCCTACCTCAGTCGCCCTCATCACCCTTCTCCCCCACGGTTCCGCGGCGTTGCTAAATTGAAGGAAACCCTTTCCGGAACGCTGCCGCGACTGATGATCGATAAAAGAGACGTGCTGCCGAAATAACCTTGCGCTTTATCGGGACGGCACACAACGAGTTTCGCTGCAGCTACGCTTTCGAGCCAGGCAACCAGCGCTTCCTCTAAAATCCCGGTTTCTGACGTATAACCACAAGGTTAAGCCTCGCGCACTCTGCCGGATGGATCGCATACGCCTGTGCCCTTGGCAAACCGCACGCGCCGGTCCCGCATCCCCTGTTCCGCCTGTTTTATCAGGGCGAGATCACGTGTCGCCCACACCCCTCGGCGATTTCGCGGCCCTTCCGGCGGCGCTCGTTAATCGCGGCATCCGCAGCAAATCTGCAGCGGCAGTCCTCAGGTTGTGCGTTCCGTCGGGATCCCGGTACACCAACCGCGCTTCGGATATGCATATGCGACAACAAAAGGCATATTGATTCAATCCGCTCTTAACGAAACTGCCAGTTTAACTTCCTTTTGCGGCGATTTTGGGATGACGTCGGCCTAGAGTTCCATCCCGGCCAACTCAGCGCCAGTCAGACTAATCGAACAGATCGCTGTGGGAACCGAGCCGCACCAGCCGCAGCACGTCGGCCGAAGGCTTGACGTAGATGAGCAGCAGGTCGGGCCAGAGATCGCAGTCCTTATAGCCCGACCATTTCCCGACAGCGCGTGGTCGCGATTGCGGGAACAAGGGCCGGTCATGCACCAAGAACTCCAGCACGGCGACCAGGCGCTCGTCCAGGCCACGATAGCGGGTCATTGCTTTTATCTTGCGGTAGTCGCGTTTGAATGCGGTGGAGCGCTCAATCCTCCGCATTCAGCTCGGTCATCAGCTCAGCCACCTTGTCGAAGGATTTCCCGGCACCCTGCTCGAGCTCTGCGATTGCCGCGCGCGTTTCGGCATTCGGCACCTTAATCTCGAATGGCAGCGCCCTCTCGGCCGCGACTCGGACAAGCAGCAGCCGGATCGCATCCGAAACCGACAGACCCATATCGGCGAGGACCTTGGCGGCCCTCTCCTTGACCTGCCCGTCAATGCGCGCGCGCACAACCGTATCCGACGTCATTCCTCACTCCTCGAACCTACAATGTAGCTACGGAGCCGGTCTGTCTATTCAAGATGATGACCGGCATGTCGGCGCCGCCGATCGGCGTAAAGCTCTGAGACCGGCGGAGGCGCCCCTGCGTTTGCGTCGCGGCAATGATCCTCACGCCCCGCATCCAACGGTAGTCGATGGCCAGCCCGCCGACTTGCCCGAGCAAATCAGACGATCGAACGACAGAGACGCGAGCTCATCCGGGCGCTTTAATGATTTCTTCGCACGTTTTGGCGTCGCTGAACAGCATCAGAGCACGGTCTTGGCGCGCTCGACGTCGAGGATCGGATCGCTGAGGAGGGGTCGGTCTTCGCCGGCGGGTTGTCACGTCGTTGGCGCGATCACAAAGGCGACGTCGGTGCACCGAACAGCGGCACGAATCCGACAATCACAGCGGCGAGGATCTTGGCGCCCTCGCCCTACGTGCCGTCGATGGTGCCGCGCGCAACCTTTCCGGGGCAATCGAAGCCCTGCTCACTGTCGAGAACTCCATGTGGCTACGCGCCTTGGCTCTGTCCGCAAGGCGGCAATATGATTGACGCGCGCGGCATCAAAGTGACTACCAGTCAAGTTGGCGAGGTCCTGACAGGTGTGGGAATGGTACGCCGACGAACGCTCTTGGGTAGCGCACTCACCATCGTCCTCGCGCCCCAAACTGTGAAGGCGGAGAAGGTCTGGCGAATTGCATTCTTCTCAGTGGCGGCAGGCCCCAATTATCTCGCCGATGCCTTCGCGCCCGGCTTACACGACCTCA
>JAFASL010000431.1 GCA_019244535.1 Alphaproteobacteria bacterium | reverse complement strand
ATCGTCCCAAGTCTCCTCAAGAAGCGTCAGCCGCTCTATACCGTACCCGAGGCGGCAGATATTCTGAACGTTTCCGAAAAGACGGTCCGCTGCATGGTTGAAGAAGGCCGCCTTCGGCATGTCGAGGTCGGTCGTCTGGTCCGGATTGCGCCGGCGGATCTGGATGATTTCATATGTGGCCATCGAGGACCATGACTGGCCAATAGAGTCAAGCATTTAACCGGTGTTCTGGAAACGTCAACAGGTAATGGGCGGCATATTTATTTGGAACGTATTCCCGAATGTCCGATTCTGGGGGCTGCGGGACATTCACGGCCACCCTACGCCCCAATATTGAAGGCGGAGATGGAGCCGATTTCTTCAACGCCAACCCTCGCCGATGTGATCGCTCGGCACGAGCAGGATAGTTCACTATCGCCTAAAAGACGCCGTGACCTCAAATCTGCGGTGACGAGAATCTGCAAGATATCCGGGGTCGACCCGCGGATCGCACCGGCATCGATGCAGTTGATGAGGCCGCGGATCAATAGCTGCGCCCAGCTAAATATGTCCTGACGCCAAAAACATGGAGCAATCTGTGCGCAAATTTCCGTGCAGCGGTGGTCCAAGCCAGGCCGCGCGCGCCAAGACCAACTCACCCCGAATGGGGACCGCTGCGCGCGGTACTGACAACCAAGCGGCTGCGGGTGGCCCTCAGCCGGCTTATGTCGTTCTGCGAGACTCATGAGATCCCACCGGCGGGTGTGTGCGGCGCGGTCGTCGATCGCTTCCGTGCCCATCTTGAAGCCGACACCGCCGTTCCGGTCCCGCATGAATGTCATCGTGGCGCTTGCCGCGCCTGGAATAGGGCCGCCGAAACCGTGCCCGGCTGGCCGCAGACAAAGCTCAGTTTGCCGGATCACCGCAGACCGCGGCGAAGCATGCCGATCGGCTCGTTCCCGGCGAGCCTGCAAGCGGATTTGGCGAATTATCTGAGCTCCGTCTCGGACGGAGACGTCTTTGCGGACCGGCCACAAACGCCGCTGCGCGCAAGCACAGTGCACCAGCGCGAGGTTGAAATCGGTCTCGCGCTGTCGGCACTGGTTGCGTCGGGCACGGACCCAGCGTCAATTACCTCGCTCGATCATTTCCTCGAGCCGGACGCATTTACCGCAATCCTTCGTCAGTACGTGCAGGACGGTAAGCCAAGGCCGTTTGCCCGCAACCTCGCGCACACCTTGATCGGGATGGCACGCAGACGCCTTGGGTCTGAACCCGATGCTGCCCCAAAAATCAAGGCAGCGGGCCACCCAGATCATCCAAATGCTCGATCGGCTGAGCTCTCGTTTGGGTGTCGACCAGAACGCAGATGAGGTTAGCCACGAATTGGGACGGCGGGTTACTATTGATCATCTTGTCGAAGAATTGCACAGCCGCCTGCCTGATGCATAACCTCCGGGAGACGGCTCGCCACTACTGAGCTCGTCGATGACAACTGGCTGGTTGGGGCCCTTATCCCACGAGAGCAACAGTGTCGGCCAGGTGCGGTGACCGGGAACGCTCTGCATCGCACGAGCGGCCGGTTGGATCTCGTAACCGCGATGCAGCTGGCACGGCCTACTCGGACCACATGTCAGTTCTAAGCCGGTCAGCATCGGAACACCCTTTCGATCATGAGTGTTCTCGCCAGAGGGGCTTTCTGGTGAACACGACTAGGTAATTGGATCAGCTAGAACGAGGCAGGCTGTCGGCTCCCTAAGAGGACGGGTTGCATGGCTGAGCGTCGCTTTCTCAAGCCGCTGCTGTTGATCGCCATTCCTCTCGTGGCGATTGCAGCTCTGGCGGCGTTCTGGAACTGGGACTGGTTGATCCCGATTGTAGAGAGGCGCGCCTCATCCACATTGGGCCGCCAGACGACGATCGACCATCTGCACGTGCAGCTCGGACGGGTTGCGATGGTGACCGCCGACAACGTGCGCATCGCCAATCCGGACGATTTTCCCGAGCAAGGCGATTTCGCCCGGATCGCCCGGCTGAGCTTGCGGGCCGACGTAATGGCCTTTCTCCGCTACCGGGAGATCGTGTTGCCCGAGATAGTGTTGGAGCGGCCGGAGGTACGGGCGCTGCAGACCATGGACCGGAAAGATAATTACACGCTGCCGTTCGACGGCAGATCCGTTGTGAAGATCGGCGATTTGCGGATCTCCGAAGGTCAGGCGCATGTCGTAATTCCGTCTCTGAAGGCTGATTTCGTGCTGAGTGTCGCGACCCGCGAGGGGCTGCCGGGGGTTTCGGGGCCACCGGAATCTCAGATCGTGGTGAACGCCAAGGGCACCTATG
>JAFASL010000381.1 GCA_019244535.1 Alphaproteobacteria bacterium | reverse complement strand
ATAAACCGAGAACGTGCTGGATTCCAACTTCAACCTCTCAGGCGGTTGACTTGGCAAGAAAGGGTTTTAGCCCTACCGCGCTTGCCTCGCTCCACAGGCCTGCGGCGAGACAGCGCCGGCGGAGCGCCTCAGTTCAGCCGGGCCACCAGCGGCGCCAGGAACTCGCGCAATACCGGCGACCATTTGGCGTGCTCGGGGCCGCTGGAGGAATGGCCGAGATCGCTGTCGAGCTCGAAATAGCGCGCTTCGACACCGGCCGCGGTCAACGCCTTGATCACATCGGGCGCGATCTTTGGCGGAAACAGCGCGTCGGTGCGGCACAGGATGTAGAGCACCCTGGCCTTGATCCTGGCGAAATCCGGCCTGGTGTCGAAGCCGAGCAATGCGCGGCGCAGGATGATCAGCGAGTTGGCGTCCCATTTGGCGGCCCAGTTCGCTGCCTGCTCGCGGATCGCCGCCTCCCGCGCCGCCGGGTCGGGGAAACGCGGCGCCAAGGCGGTCTCGATGCCGTAGCGCTTCAAGGTCTCGACCCGGATGTCGGTCAACGCTGTCTTGCACGCCGCCTTGCCGTAATAGCGGCCGCCATGCCATTCGGGATCGCCGGCGAGCCGCGACTCTAACTCGGCCAATTGCTTGTCGGTATTGACCGAGGCCCAGGGCGCGGTGTTGACCGGCACGATCGCATCCATGAAATCGGGGTAGGCGACCGCCCATTGGAACGCCTGGTAGCCGCCATAGGAGGGACCGGCGACCGCGACCAGATGGCGGATGCCGAGATGGTCGAGCAAGGCTTTCTGCGCGGCGACGATGTCGCGGATCGTGATGTTCGGAAAATCGGGGCCATAGGCCTCGCCGGTTTGTGGGTCGATGCTGCCGGCATTGGTCGAGCCGAACGACGAGCCCAGCATGTTCGAGGCAACGACGAACAATTTGTCGGTGTCGATCGCCTTGCCCGGTCCGATCAGGCCGTCCCAAGAGCCCGGCTGGTTGCCGTTCGCCGGGTTGCGGCCGGCGAAATGGTGGCTGCCGGTGTAGCCATGCGTGCACAGGACGGCGTTGCGGCCGCCATTCGGTCCATTGGGCGGCGCGAGCCGGCCATAGGTCTCGTAGGCGATCGTCGCCTCGGGCATGACCGTACCGTCGGTGAGCGGGAAATTGCGCAATGTGAAGAACCGGTCCTCGACGGCGCCGATATCGGCGGCGGGGCGCCGCGGCAGGTCGTTCATTGTTTTCCTCCGCAAGGATGCAGGCGGCCACTGTGCCATGCCGGCATCGGCGGGTCACGCGCCGGTCGAGCGCCTCCTCCGCCATCGGAAGCCGGCAGAAGCGGTGCGCTGTCAATCTGGCGGACGGTAAGTCTTTGCGTCGTGCTCATTCGTGCACTCACGCGCGCCTAGCGGAGATCCTGACGTACGGGGCTTACCGTCCTCGGAAGAGGCGACCTCTCTCTGCACAACGATAAAGCGATATCGTATCGAACTGCGGCGTTCACCCGCCCTGCGATGATAGAATACGACGGCCCGCGTCGAGCAGCATATCGCTCACCCACGCCGCTTGCATCCCGTCCGATTGCATCATGCGCCCGGCCTGACGGATGCGGCCGGTGATCTCCTGCATTGTCTTGACGACTTCGGGATGGTCGGGCTCGCCGGGATAGCCGAGGCTTTGGGAAAAATCGTTTGGGCCTATACTGTAGAGGTCGATGCCCGGCACCGAGAGGATGGCATCGAGGGTGTCGAGCACGGCGGCATCTTCCAGCAGCGCGCAGACCAGCATCTGTTCGTTCGCCTCACGGTAGTATGCCGCCTTGTCGGCAATCCCGGCATTGTAGTCGGTGCCGCGGTTCGCTCCGAACGACCGCTCACCGAGCGGACCGAAATAGCACGCCCGCACCAGCTGGCGGGCGTCTGCCTCGGTGGCGATGTGCGGGCCCAATACGCCCATGATGCCGCGATCGAGATAGCGCAGGATGGTCGACGAGCCGATGTCCGGCACCCTGGCAATCGGGGTCAGATTATAGCGTTCGGCGGTCCTGCAGAGGTCCTCGAGCTGATCGAGGCCGAACGGCCCATGCTCGCCGTCGATAAAGACGAAATCGAAGTCGAGCTTCCCCAGAATGTCGATCACCCACGGGGATGGGAAGGAAAGGTTGTAGCCGTGCGCTTTGCGTCCGGCACGCATGGCGGCTTTCACTCGGTTG
>JAFASL010000266.1 GCA_019244535.1 Alphaproteobacteria bacterium | reverse complement strand
AGCAAAGATGTCGAGCGCCTCTTGGCCGGGCGGGTAGGCGTTCGGCATCCAGCCGTCACCCCATTTGGCGATGCGCGCCAAAGTCCGCTCGTGATGTCCTCCGTACCAGACCGGCACCTTGGCGGAGGCGGGCCGCGGGTTGATCCCGGCATCCTCGATTGTGTGCCAGCGGCCCTTGAACTTCACATGCGGCTCGGCCCACAGCTGTTGCATAACCTGTACCTGCTCCTCGGAGCGGCGGCCGCGGTTATGAAAGTTCTCGTTGAGTCCGACAAACTCGACCTCGTTCCAACCGACGCCGATGCCAAGCCGGAACCGGCCGCCGCAGAGCACGTCGAGACAGGCCGCCTGCTTGGCGACAAGCGCGGTCTGGCGCTGCGGCAGGATCAATACGCCGGTGGCAAAGCCAAGCTTTTGCGTGCAGCCGGCGAGATAGCCGAATAGCACGAACGGATCGTGGAATAAGCCTGCGCCGGTGCGCCCGGGCTCCGGCGCGCTGGCTTCGCTGGCGCCGAGCACGTGATCGGGCGCCTCGACAAAATCATAGCCGGTCGCCTCGGCGGCCTGTGCATACTCCCGCACGATAGCCGGATCACCGCCGATGTCACCGAGCGGCAGCAACGTACCCAATTGCATGGTTCGCGGTCCTTTCGTTCGTCTCGAGGCATCCTTGGGGCAGCCTATAACGCCGGGGCACGGCCGACCACCGCGATCATCGGGTCGCTGCAATCCTCGATCCATTCCGCGAGGCGGTGAGTCTTGATCCGCTCGAACCCGGCGTGACGGAGGTAATGTTCGACCAGGCGTGCATGACCATCATCGTCGAGCGCGCGCCAGATCGCCACGGCTTTGGTCCAGAAACAGCGGTTTGAGAAGCTGATCACGAGCGGGGCGGCGGGGCACAGAACTCGGGCGACTTCGCGCAATACCGCGACCGGCTGTTGCAGGTACTGGATCGACACGCAGATCATCGCCGCGTCGATGCTCGCATCCACTAGCGGCAATACCGGGTCGCGGTTGAGGTTCTGGACGAACCAGCGGCTGAGCCGCGGATTGGCGGTGAGCTCGGCCGCATTCATCCCGTGCCCGATCACCTCGGTATACCGGATATCAGCCGGCAAATGGCTGACCCAGCTACTCATCAGATCGAGCAAAACGCCGCCGACCGGCAGCTGGGTACGGTAAAGCCCGGTCAGCGCCGCGATGGCGCCGCAATCGATGTGGCAGACCAGTCGCGGCGGCTCATAGAAGATTTCGTCGTCCTGCGTGTCGATCTTCGCAAAGGCGCCTTCCGGAAGGCCGAGACCATCGTCCATCTCGCGCTACCCGCGTTCTTCTCTTGAGCTTGTCGAATCCATAGATAGTCCGCACATTGTCGTCCAAATGCAGGAATAGCAATTCGGGCGCGATCGGTGGCATCATAAAGTTGGCACCCGGTACGGATCGCCCTCGCAGCGATTGCCACGATAGCGGGGTGCACGCAGCCCACAAGTGCAGGTCAAGCATATGCTTGCCCGGCGGGAGTGCCCTGGGTTCCCGACGGCTACGCGAACGGCAAGTTCGTGCCCGCCCACTGCCTGGGCGAACCGGCGAAATAAAGGGTTCGCCGAGGGTCAGCCGACGCTTTTGACGCGAGTCGTACGATCGCGCGCCGAGCCGGTCCGCTTGGTGGCGATGTCGGCCTGCGGTTGCGCCGGTCGACCACCTCCCGCGACGTTCGTCTGTACGAGACCGCGGCTCGCGCCTTAAGCTCACGGTCGCTTTATGGGAGACCGTCATGAGCACCAGCGCGACGCAGCGGCTGCTGATAAAGAATGGGACACTGATCGACGGGTCGGGAAGCGACCCGGCGCCGAACGAGCTTGTCTCCATCGAGAGAAACCGCATCACTTATATCGGCAGCCGCGACAGTTCGCTGCGGCTGCAAGGCCCGGACGATACGGTTATCGACGCCGCCGGAAAATTCATTCTGCCGGGTCTCATCGACGCGCATTGCCACATTTCGCTGCACCAGGGCGCGTTGCCGGGTGTCCGGTACACATCGAGCGCCGAGTTCTGCACATTGTGGGCGGCGCATGCGATCGGCGGGGTGTTATGCGCCGGGGTCACCAGCATTGCCGTGCCGGGCGGCAAATGGTTCACCGATGTGACGCTGCGCGAGGCGGTCGAGGGCGGACTAATCGAAGGCCCGCGGATGGTCGTCGCCGGGCGGGCGCTCAGCAATTACGGCGGTATCTTCGATCCCGACCCCTACCCCGCCTATGACGGGAATCCGGCCGACGCCGCCGGCGTATTGTGCAACACCCGGGACGAGTTCATCCGCGAAACCCGCAGGCAGTGCAAACGCGGGGTCGACCTGATCAAGATCGCCGATTCTACCTGGGGCGACATCCAGACCGTTGCCGATGACGAGATCGCCGCGGTCGTCGACGAAGCCCATCGCCACAATGTCAAAGTCACAATCCACTCGCGCGGCTCGACCTCGACGCGTGCCGCCGCCAAAGCCGGGGTCGATCTGATCTATCATGCCGATTGGGCGAGTGAAGCCGATCTCGACGTTGTCGCGAAGGCCGGGATCCCGATTGCGCCGGTCCTGACCTCACCCTGGATCGGGGTGGAGCACGGGGCCGCCGGACGGAGCTTCGGCGAGCGGGTGAGGGATCGGCTGCGGGCGCAGCTCGACACCTCGTTTCAGATGATCCGCAATGCACGCGACCGCGGCATCGCGATAATGAGCGGCAGCGACACCGGCAACGCTTCGGCCTTCAGCCACGGGAAATGGCACGGCAAGGAGGCGGAACTTTTTGTCAAAGAGGTCGGCATGACGCCGATCGAGGCGATCCTCGCCAATACCAGCGGCAATGCCTGGCTCCTAGGCCTCGAAGGCGAGGTCGGCGTTATCGCCCCCGACAGGCTCGCCGACATCGTCATCTGGAACAGCGACCCGCTCGCCGACATCACCGTCCTGCAGCGGCCGAGCGAGATTTCGTGCGTCATCAAAGACGGCCGCATCGTCGATCGGGAGGCGGTCGGCTTCCGCCAGCTCGCCGACGAACTGCCGCGCGCCCGTATGGTTTAGCGGGCTACTGCACGATTTCGTCCGGGTAGACGCCCCAGAGGTCGCCGCGCTGCACCCAGCCGGTGTGGTCGGCGGCGTCGATACGGCACCAGTCGGCACGGCATTCGAGCAGCTTCGCGATGACACCAGGCTGCGCGCGCGCCACCGCCGGAGCGGCCGGGTCGGGCTGGCGGTGCAAGGTGCGGATGCCGCCCTTGATGACGACGGCACGCTTGCCGGTCAGCATCCTCTCATGCACCCACCCCTCGGTGCCCTGCCAGTCGCGGATCATCCGCCAGTTCTCAAATTCCTTGACGATCTCGACCGGCATCTCCTTGCGCGTCAGCACCCAGTCGATCGGGTAGTTCTCGCCCGGCCCGACCCGCAGATTCACCTGGTCGGAGCGCAGGCTGACAAAGCGCGGCAGCTTTTGCCCGGTCTCGCCCTCGGCTGCCAGGCCAAACCGCGCCGAGAGCAGCAGAGCGGAGAGCGTTGCAATCAGCCATAACCTGGACATTCCAGCCCGCCTCTTGCTAATGGCGGTGCACGCTTTCGCGGAACCCGTCGCCATGCGCTCGAAACGGCCCTTCGTCATTGTCACCCGCAAGCTCCCCGACCCGATCGAGACCCGAATGATGGAGCTGTTCTCGTGCCGGCTCAACCTTGACGATACACCCCTCGCCAGGCCTGAGCTGATTGCCGCGGTAGAGAGAACCGATGTCCTGGTGCCGACCGTCACTGACCGAATCGACGCCGAAGTGCTGGATGCGGCCGGTCCCGCGCTCAAGCTGATCGCCTCGTTCGGGACCGGGGTCGACCATGTCGACCTCGCCGCGGCGCAGCGGCGCGGCATCATCGTGACCAACACGCCGGGCGTCCTGACCGAGGACACCGCGGACATGACGATGGCGCTGATCCTCGCGGTGTCGCGCCGGCTCGCCGAAGGCGAGAGGCTGATCCGCAGCGGCGGATGGACCGGCTGGGGTCCGACTTTCATGCTCGGTCACCGGATCTGGGGGAAGCGGCTCGGGATCGTCGGGATGGGCCGGATCGGCATGGCGCTGGCGCGGCGCGCCAAGGGCTTCGGCCTGTCGGTGCATTACCACAACCGCCGGCCGGTACCCGAAGATATCGAGAATGCGCTCGAGGCAACCTATTGGGAGAGCCTCGACCAGATGCTCGCGCATATGGACATCGTCTCGGTCAATTGCCCGCACACCCCGGCCACCTACCATCTGCTGTCGGCGCGGCGGCTGCGGCTGCTGCCGCCGCAGGCGATCCTTGTGAATACCGCGCGCGGCGAGATCGTCGACGAGGAAGAGCTCGTCCGCCTGCTCGAGACGCGCGCGATCGCTGGGGCGGGTCTCGATGTGTTCGAGCACGAGCCGGCGATCGACGCGCGGCTGCGCGTTCTCGACAATGTCGTGCTGTTGCCGCATATGGGCTCGGCGACGATCGAAGGGCGGCTCGCGATGGGCGAGCGGGTCATCATCAACATCAAGACCTTCGCGGATGGC
>JAFASL010000165.1 GCA_019244535.1 Alphaproteobacteria bacterium | reverse complement strand
CGCTACAAGACGGATGATCCCTCCAGGAATTTTGACACCGCGAACGAACTGCACATTCCCGTCGGCAAACCGGTGCGCCTCCAGCTCAACGGGGCCGACGTGATTCACTCCTTCTGGGTCCCGGTTTTGACCGGCAAGATGGACACCATCCCCGGGCAGAACAACCAGACCTGGATCGAGGCGCAAGACCCGGGGGTCTATCGCGGTCAATGCACCGAATATTGCGGATTGCAGCACGCCAAGATGGGGCTGTTGGCGGTGGCGCAGACGCAGGAGCAATTCGATGACTGGTGGAACCATCAGATCGAGCCAGCCGCCGCCCCGAAAGACGAAGCCGCCGCTCAGGGCGAGGCGGATTTCGTCATACACTGCGGGATTTGCCACACCGTGCGGGGCACGCGGGCAGGCGGTCGGGTAGGTCCGGACCTCACTCATCTGATGACGCGAATGACGATTGCCGCAGGCACCTTGCCCAACACGATCGGCTACCTGTTGGGATGGATCGCCGAGCCGCAGCATGTAAAACCGGGCAATTACATGCCCGATCTCGATCTGACGGGTCCGCAATTGACGCGCATTGGAGCGTTCCTCCGGACACTGAAATGAGGAGGTGAAGCGTGGTGTATCCGGCTTACGCACGCGTACCGGAAATTGCGGAGCGCTCCCGCCCTGGGCTCGCCGAGGCACTGGAGCAGATGTGGAAAACCCCGCCGGGTCCGCGGGGCTGGCTCTCTTCGGTTGACCACAAGGAGATCGGACTGCGTTATCTCGTCACCTCGTTCGTGTTCCTGATCGCCGGCGGCATCCAGGCGCTCATCATGCGGCTGCAATTGGCGCATGGGGGCAATCAATTGCTGACCCCGGAGCAGTACAAAGAGCTGTTCACGATGCACGGGATCACGATGATCCTGTGGTATGCCTTTCCGGTGTTGTCGGGTTTCAGCAATTTCTTGTGGCCATTGTTGCTCGGCGCTCGCGACATGGCCCTGCCACGGCTCAATGCCTTTTCTTATTGGATATTCCTAGCATCGGGGATTTTCATATATACAAGCTTCGCGGTCGGCGCTGCGCCCAATGCCGGCTGGTTCAACTATGTTCCCTATGCGAGCCGCGAATTCAATCCCGGCATCAACATCGATTTTTACGCGCTCGGCAACATCTTTCTCGGCATTTCGACGACTGCCGGCGCTATCAATTTCATCGTCACGACCTGGCGCACTCGGTGTCCTGGCATGTCGATCAACCGCTTTCCGATCGTGATCTGGGGCACCCTCACCGCCAATGCGGCAAACGTGTTGGCGATCCCGGTAGTTAGCCTTGCCTTTTTTCTTTTATGGCTCGATCGCAATTTCGGCACCCATTTCTACAATCCCGACAAAGGCGGCCAGCCGCTCCTATGGCAGCATTTGTTTTGGATGTGGGGTCATCCATGGGTTTACGTCATCGTTTTGCCGGCACAAGGGATCGTGTCCGATGCGATCCAGACATTCTGCCGACGGCCCCTGGTGGGTTATACCGCGGTCGTTCTCGCGACCGTTGCGACGATGATCATCGGGTTCGGGGTCTGGGTGCATCACATGTTTGCCACCGGATTGCCGGCGATCGGGCTTTCCATCTTCAGTGCCGCCAGTCTCATCATCACGATACCGAGCGCGATCCAGGTATTCTCGTGGATCGCGACGATCTGGACAGGACGGCCGGTATTCAAGACCGCTTTTTTCTATATCGCGGCGTTCATCGTGATGTTCGTCATCGGTGGGGTGTCGGGAGTGATGACCGCGGTGGTGTCTGTCGATTGGCAATTGACGGATACCTACTTTGTCGTCGCCCATCTGCATTACGTGCTGATCGGCATCAATCTGTTCGGTGTCTTGGCCGGCCTTTATTACTGGTTTCCGAAATTCACCGGCAAACTGTTGGACGAAACGTTGGGCAAGGTGAATTTCTGGCTTACCTTCATCGGCTTCAATGTCGCGTTCTTTACAATGCATATCACCGGATTGATGGGAATGCCGCGCCGGGTCTACACGTATCTCCCCGGTCTCGGATGGGACGCTCCCAATCTCGTCACGACAATCGGCAGTTTCATTCTCGCCGCGGGCATTCTGATGCTGGTGGTCAACGTCGTTTACAGCCTGCTCCACGGAGCTGAAGCCGGACCCAATCCCTGGGATGCGCCAACTTTGGAGTGGTCCACCTCGTCACCACCGCCATCCTACAATTTCGAGGTCATTCCGAGCGTCGCCAGCCGGCATCCGTTGTGGGAGGATCGGCTGGCGAACGAAGCGCATGGCCGATCGGTCATCGAGCGCGGCGTGGTACTCGACGATCATCACGAGACGCTCGGCGTCACGTCGATCGACGCCGAGCCGGAAATCATCTTCAAGATGCCGGGCGAATCGTACATGCCGTTTGCCCTGATGCTCTGTCTGTCGGCGCTGTTTGCCGGATTGCTTGTGCATATCTGGGGACTGGCAGCGGCTGCGGCCGTGCTCGGCACGGTCGTCGTTATCGCTTGGCTCTGGCCGCGCGCCGAGGCCGGTGAGAAGGCGATAGCCGCCTCATGACCGAAATTCTCGCCCATCAGGACCGGCCGCTGCCGGTTGGCAGCATCGGCTACATGTCCACCGGCTGGGCGGCGGCGATCTTTCTGCTGATCTCCGAGGCCTCGCTTTTCGCCTATTTGTTTTTCATCTATTTCTATTTTTCGGTGCAGCCGGATTACCAATGGCCGGCCGGCAGTCCGCCGACGTTCGCCTTTGCGGCGCCGCAAACCGCGCTCGTGCTGATCGGCGCGGCGACCTCCTGGTGGGCAAACCGCTCGGCGGCCCGCGGCGAGATGACCAATGTGATGATCGCCCTCGCGATTACCGCCGTGCTCGGCACCGCGTTCATCGTACTTCAGTTCGTCGATTGGTTTACCGAGCCGTTTTCGTTGGTCTCGAGCGCGTACGGTTCGAATTATTTCGTCGTCAGCGGCTTTCATCTCGCGCATTTCGTAGTCGGTTGGATAATGTTTCTGGTGTTGCTGCTGTGGACGTGGCTCGGGTATTTCGATTCGGTGCGCCATGTGCCGATAAGTGTCGGCATGCTTTATTGGTATTTCCTGGCGGTGACATGGATCGCCGTTTTTTTCGTGCTTTACTGCACGCCGCGGTTTGCCTAGCCCGCCGATGTCGGACGATATCGCCTACAGCGCCGCAAAACATCCCGGCGAGCACCGCGGCCGGGTTAGATGGGCTGCGCTGTATTATGGTCTTTTCGCCGCTCCGATCTTCTGGGCCGGCAATTTCATGGTCTCTTACGGTCTCGTAGCACACGCCTGCTATCCGGGAAGCAACCCGCGCTGGGATGGGCAGCCCGGGTTCCGGTTTGCCTGGTGGCTTGCGCTGCTGTTCTATTTCATCACATTGGCGGTGTGCGCCAGCGCCGGGTATGTTGCTTACCGCAACTGGGTGGAGACGCGGCAGGAAGCGGAAGGCGGGATCGACGAGGTCATCGAGTTGGGCCACGGCCGCACCCGGTATCTGGCGATGATCGGGATCTGGTTCAGCGCTCTGTTCTTCGCCGCTACGCTGTTCGGCATCGTGATTTGGGCAGTCGAGCCGCTATGCGCGTTTTGACCCTGACCCTCGCGCCGCTGCTTGTGTTTGCGCTAGCGGCGGCCGCGAAGGCGGAGCCGCCCGACATCAGCGTCGCGTGGACCTTTGGCGGCAATGCGCAGCGCGGCGCCGCCTTGATCAAAGATTACGGCTGCGGCGTCTGTCATCAAATACCGGGAGTGGCGAATGCCGATGGGCTTGTCGGGCCACCGCTGTCGAATATCGGGGATCGGGTCTATATTGCCGGCATGCTGCGCAATACACCGGACAATCTGATGTTCTGGCTGCGTCACCCGCAGCAAGTCGTCCCGGGCAATGTCATGCCGGACGTGGGCATGACGGCCCCCGACGCGCGCGACATCGCGACCTACCTCTATACGCTGCGGTAGTCCGCGGGTTGCGGCTCGCGCAAGGCGGCCGCCAATGCGACGAGCGCAAAAGCAAGAAAAATCAGGCAGCCGGGCACCCACATTATGACGCCGCCGAGCTGCTGATCCTGCAGCGGCGTCAACCCCCACACCGCCGTCGTCAACGCGTGCGGCGCGTAGACGAGGCGGGGCGCCAAAGCGATCAGGGCGCCGAGAAAGCCCATCTGCACCGACGAGATGAACCCGCCGGCCAGCCTGGCGAGAACCGATCCGCCGCCGCCATGCACGAGCCCGTGCCACAGCCACAGCGCGCTGCCGAAGACACTGAAATGCATCGCCCAATAGACAAACGTATTCGCGAAGGTCGCCGCGTATGGCGCCGGGGCATGCCAAAACCACAGCAGCACGGTGAATACCGCCGCTGCCGACAACGGCGCCGGTCGCATCCATCTGCCGCGCGGCGCCGGCCGGCCGAGGGCGGCGGCAAGGGCCTCGATCGGCCGGCCCGTGACGACGAGCGGCGCCGCAAGCAATGTCAGGATTATGTGCTGCCCGACGCGGGCGGCAAATAACGACACCGACAGCGCGCAGAGCGGCGAGATGAGCGCGAGGGCTGTGAGCAGCCAACCGCTGTAGAAGGCCGCCTTCTCCGCGCCCGCAAGCTTGTCAGGGCCGCGGTCTAGGCGTGTCCCGCCGAGCATGTAGAGGCTTGCAACCGCGACGAGGCCGGCGATGAGGACCGGGTCGAGGTTCCAACTGAACCACAGCTGTGCCGGTGTTGGCGGCGGGCCGCAATAAGCAGTCTCGGTCATTGCTGCTCCCGAACCCAAAAGCCTAGATTGGTCAACGGTTCTGCGCGTTATAGTTCCTTCGACGACATCTTTTTGGCTCGTCCGCAGCCGCCGAACTCATGTAGCATCCCCTCTCGAGATCTTCGGAGGGAGACAGCCATGCCTGATTATCCGTTGCCGTCGGCCGACCCTGCCAGCCTCGGTTTTGCCGCGACGCCACTCCACCATCTCGATCGGCTGATCCGTCAGCATATCGAGGAGGGTCGTTACCCCGGCGCGCAGATCGCGCTCGCGCGCCACGGCAAGCTGGCGCTGTTCCGCACCTATGGCGCCGCCAAGACCGAACCGCGTCATGTGCCGGCCAGCGACGATAATTTGTTCCTGCTGTTCAGCCAGACCAAGGTGCTGACGAGTTCGGCCGTCTGGGTCTTGATCGAGGAAGGCCGGCTCTCCTTCATGGACCGGATCGCAGATCATCTGCCGGAGTTCGCGCAGCGTGGCAAAGGCGAGATCACGTTGCATCAGGTAATGTCGCACCAGGGCGGTTTTCCGAGCGGCGATGTGACGAAGGCGACCTGGACCGATCATGCCCGCATGCGCGCCGAGGTCTGCGACTTCTCGCTCGACTGGACCCCCGGCTCGCGATTGCAATACCACCCGCGCGCCGCGCATCTGACCCAGGCGATGGTCATCGAGGCGGTGACCGGGCAGGACTACCGCGATGTGATCCGCGACAAGGTGCTCGCGCCCCTCGGGCTCGCCAACGACATCTTTGTGGGGGTCCCGGCGAGCGAGCAGGAGCGCTGCGCCGACACCTACGCACCGGAGCCGCGCGATAATTCGGCGGAATTCAAAGCCGCCGGGATGCCGAGCGGCGGCGGTTATGCGACCGCCCGCGGCATGGCCGCGTTCTACCAGATGCTGCTCGGCGGCGGCCGGCTCGGCAATGTGCGATTGTTGTCGCCTCGGCTCATCAGTTACGTGACGCGCAACCACACCGGCGATCGCGGCGACGATGCTATGAACGGCATCCCGATGCATCGCGGTCTGGGGCCACATGTCCGCGGCGACAGCGACCGCATCCGCGGTCTCGGCACGATCGGCGCGCCGCAGACTTTCGGCCATGGCGGCGCCGGCACCTCCTATTCCTGGGCCGACCCGACGAGCGGCGTCTCATTCACCTACATCACAAACTTCATGTCGCCCGATCCGTGGCACACGCTGCGCCTCGACCGCGTCGCCAACCTCGTGCACGCCGCGATCGATTGACATGAAAAGTAACTCCGCGCCTCTCCAAATTGTCATTCCCGCGAAACCGGGAATCGAGGCCGAGCGTATCGACAGCTGGCCCCTGGACCCCCGCTTTCGCGGGGGTGACGGAAGAAGCTGGTTCCGGGTCTGAAGCGTCCGCAGAGCCATGGCGCCGAAGGTCGATCCGGTCCAGTCAGACGACGTGCTGCCGGCGCGTGCCGATGTCGTAATTGTCGGCGGCGGGATCATCGGCACCAGCACCGCGCTGTTTCTCGCGCAAAAGGGTATCCGCGTGGTCCTGTGTGAGAAGGGGCACATTGCTGGCGAGCAGTCGAGCCGCAATTGGGGGTGGTGCCGCAAGATGGGGCGCGATCCGCGCGAATTGCCGCTGATCATCGAGAGCCTCAGGCTGTGGCAGGGCATGAACGAACTGGTCGAGGCCGAGACCGGTTTTCGGCAGGCCGGCATCATGTATCTGGCCGAAACGCCGGCCGAACTCGGCCAGCTCGAATCCTGGCTCGACCACGCCCGCCAGTATCAGCTCGATACCCGTATCCTGACGCGAGCAGAAGCGGCGGAGCTGATGCCCGGCTTGACCGGCAACTGGACGGGCGCCCTCTACACTGCCAGTGACGGCAAAGCCGAGCCGCAGAGGGCGGCTCCGGCAATCGCCGAGGCAGCGCGGCGACATGGCGCGGCTATTGTGACGCAATGCGCCGTGCGGGGCATTGAGACAGAAGGCGGGCGGGTCTCGGCGGCGGTCACGGAAAAGGGCCGCATCGCTTGCGAGAAGATTGTGCTCGCTGGCGGCGCTTGGTGCCGCCTCTTCTGCGGCAATCTCGGCATCGAATTGCCGCAGCTGAAGGTATTGGCCACCGTCATGCGCACCCAGCCGCTCGAAGGCGGCCCGGAAATCTCTGCCTCGGGCGGTCTTTTCGGGTTCCGCAAACGGATGGACGGCGGCTATACCGTCGCGACGCTCGGGGTCCGCACGATCGATCTCGTTCCCGATAATTTCCGGCTATTTTTCGACTACCTTCCGGCAGCGAGGCTGCACTGGAAAAAATTACGGTTCCGGGTCGGCCGCCGCTGGGTCGAAGAATGGCGCATTCCTCGGCGTTGGGGGTTGGATCAGGCCACGCCGTTCGAGGCGGTGCGGGTGCTCGATCCGGAGCCGGACCAATTTGTCGTCGATCGCGCCCGGACCGCGACAGCCGACGCCTTCCCGGTGTTTCGTAACGCGGTCGTCGCCGAAAGCTGGGGTGGGATGATCGACGTCATGCCCGACGCGATCCCGGTCATCTCGCCGGTGGAGGCCGTACCCGGTTTTTACATAGCCACCGGTTTCTCCGGGCACGGTTTCGGCATCGGTCCCGGAGCCGGCAAGCTGGTGGCCGACATGGTTGCCGGCGACCCGACCCTGGTCGACCCGGCGCCGTTCCGGCTATCGCGGTTTACCGACGGCTCGAACCCGCGGCCGCACCCGCTCGCGAGCTAAGCTAGTTGATAGCGCTGAGCTCCTCGAGGCGCAGGCCGTTGCGCACCTGCTGCGCCAGCTCTTCGGCGTCATAGCCGATGCCAACCGGGTTCTTGTCGCTGGCCGAGCGCTGCCGCATGTAGGTCTTGCCCTCGGCTGCCGTCGCGAAATTGTCGACGAGCAATTCGACCTGGTTATGGTCGGGATCGTGATAATACATCGAAGTCGTCACGCCATGATTGACGCAACGGTGCGGGTTGATGCCGAGCTTCTTGAGCCGCTCGTAATTTTCGATCAGCTCGTC
>JAFASL010000084.1 GCA_019244535.1 Alphaproteobacteria bacterium | reverse complement strand
GCGCGCTGCTAGAGACTGATCCATCGGCGCCATGCCGCGATTGGTGCACTGAGAGAGACGCCTCCAACGGCCATCACCCTTTCACCGCGGCCGAAAGCGACGAGCCCTGGTGGATTAGCCCGGATTTCTCGAATCGTTTAAACCAGGGTCCCGGAACAGGACGCCGGGCAGGGATGTTGTCAGGGACTGATCCTTGCGCGCACTCACGCCCAGAGATTTGAGTTGGCCCTCCAAGATTCGGTTTCCGCGCCTACAACGGCGAACAAGAAGAAAACCCCTCCTGCCGCGCTCGAGGCAGCGCTCGATCCGTTGACGGCGGCAAAGCTCGCCAAGCTCCGTCACGTCAGCGACGATATGCCGGGGATCACCCGCCACAAGGGGCGAAACGGTTTCAACTATCGGGACCCGGATGGTGCGCTGGTCGGCGACATCGAGACGCTGAAGCGCATCCGCTCGCTCGCTATCCCGCCGGCCTGGACCGCGGTGTGGATCTGCGCCTACCCAAACGGCCACATTCAGGCGACCGGACGCGACAAGCGGGGTCGCAAGCAATACCGCTACCATCGGCGCTGGCGCGAGGTCCGCGACGAGTCGAAATACGGCAAGATGCTGGTCTTCGGCTGGGTCCTGCCGAGGATCAGGGAGCAAGTGGAGACTGATCTCAAGAGGCATGGCCTCCCGCGCGAGCGCGTGCTCGCCGCTGTCGTCCGGCTGATGGAGCTAACTTTCTTCCGCATTGGCAACGACGAATACGCCAAGGCCAACAAGAGCTATGGTCTGACGACCTTGCGCGACCGGCATGTCGATATCGATGGCAGCCGCATTCATTTGAGCTTTCGCGGCAAGCATTCAATTCTGCAGGAAACTCACATTAAGGATCGCCGGCTGGCGGGCATCGTCAAACGCTGCCGCGACTTGCCCGGTTACGAGCTGTTCCAGTACCTCGATGAAGAGGGCAATCGACACACGATCGACTCGGCGGATGTCAACGATTACCTGCGCGAAATCAGCGGCGAACAGATTACCGCCAAAGATTTCCGGACTTGGGCCGCCACCAATCTCGCCGCTCTCGCGCTGCGGGAATTTGAGCTCTTCGATACCGAGGCAAAGCGAAAAAGTGCGGTGGTCCGGGCCGTCGAGAATGTCGCGAAACATCTGGGGAATACGCCCGCGATCTGCCGACGATATTCACCCGGCAATTTTTGACGGCTATCTCGATGGAACATTGCTGACGACACTGAAAGAGCAAACCCGGAAATTCCTGGCCGAAAACATCACTGGACTCAGTGCCGAGGAGGCGGCGGTCGCTGCTTTTCTGAGTTTACGTCTCGGAGAGCTCGAAAAGGAGCACAAAGGTAACGTTAAGCGCGTGGAGCCGCCGCGCGGTTTCGAGCGCGCCTGAAATGTCCCCAACGACGACCTCCGTCGGAACCAATGCGCCGCCGCGCTATTTGTCCCGGAGAGCCCTGGGGCAAACCATTCGGGAGGGAGTACCATGAATGATGATCGCGACGCCGACCGTGTCTGGAAGCTGATGGAGAAGATAGGCTTCTGCATGCTCAGTACGCATGACGGTGAAGACATCCGCGCGCGGCCGATGGCCGCGCACGTGGACCGGAACGAGCACGCGATCTACTTCCTGACAGACGCGAATAGCCATAAAGACGAGGACATCAAGCGTAATCCCAATGTCGGGCTTGCGTTCGCCGATGCCGGCGATCAGAAATATGTATCACTGACTGGCCACGCCTCCCTCTCCAACGATCGGCAAAAGGTCGGGGAGCTCTGGTCGACGCCGGCGAAGGCCTGGTGGGATAGCCCCGACGATCCAACCATCCGCGTGCTCGAGGTCACCCCTAAGGACGCGCAATATTGGGACAGCCCGGGAACGGTGGTGAGCTACGTCAAGATGCTCGCTGCGGGGATGACGGACAGCCGCCCTGCTGTTGGCGACAGCGCCAAGGTCAAGCTGTAGGGCGGCCGCGGACGGACGAAACCAAGCGCCTTTCTCATGAAACGCTGGCACCCGAGACCGCGCGCACGCGCTCTCGCCTCTATTCCCACACAGCGGAACCGATGCCGCTTGATTGTCGCGAACCGCATCATCGGGCGACCCACCGCTTCGCAAATCGCTTCCGCATCGAGCCCATCGCTCTTGCCACGTTGCACATACGGCTTGACGTAGCGGGCCGACCGTGCGGTGCAGAAGCCCGAGACTTTCACGGGAATTGACGGGGTCAAGGTACAGGACCGCGCGATCCAGGAGAGCATGGAGCCTATGTGCGAGCGCAGTCAGGAGCATCTGGGCTCAGCCGCCGAGGGCATCATCCAAATGCGCCGGCTGTTGCGCGAGGGGATCAACACCGTGAGGGCGGGCGGCACGCCAGCCGGTGTCGGGCGGAGTTACTACAATCTCTATTGTGCATTGCAGGTATTGCCGCAAGACGCCGACTGGCGCCAAATCCTCGCGCCGGACATCGCGCCGGAGAAAATCCTGCAGACGGTGTAGAGGTACCCAAGAGCGGCGCCGGCAATGTCACGGAAACCGAGTAGAGCGACATGGTTCAGCGCCGAAAAATCGAGGTTTTTACAGCCGGCTGTCCCTGCTGCACCGAGGCCGCGGAACTGGTCAGGTTTCTGGCGGGCACCGCGCACGATATCGAAATTCGCGACATGCACGATCCCGCCGTCGCCGCGGCGGCCAGCGACTACGGCATCCGCCGGGTGCCGGCAATCGTCGTCGACGGTCGACTCGCCGACTGCTACGCCGCGCGCGATCTCGATGAAGCGACCCTGACCCAGGCGATCTTCGGCTGACTCCTGCCGCACCAGCGACGACCAAGCTCGAACTTGCTGGGCCGCAGAACCGGCAGCACGGCCGGCCTTTCGCCCTTCAATATCCGGCCGGCATACAGGGTCGTTGCGACAGCCAGGGGCGCTGCGGCTGGGCGTCGATCCCCACGCAGCGGAACTGATGGTTCGCAGACTCTGCGCTGGAGGGAACGGATTCGAACTGCCGGTCCCTCGCGAACCGGCGCCCCTGCTATGCCCCGGTCATCGCATATACCCGGAAGATATAATCCTGCTTATTGTCCAACGTTCTGGAAAGGGAGGAGCGGGAGGAGAAAATGGTGGGCGCAGCTCTTTCAAGCGCCGAGACGGCTCTCGAGAACCAACCTATTGGCAGGTTGCAAATCCGCGTCGCAGCGTTATGCACGCTGATCCAAATCTGCGATGC
>JAFASL010000636.1 GCA_019244535.1 Alphaproteobacteria bacterium | reverse complement strand
GTTTCTGCGGACTGTTGCGATCCGCGACAACCGCTGCCAATCGCTTGCGGTCCGCCGCACTCACTTCAACGCTGATCCCCTCGCGCATCGCGCATCATCGCACATTTTGCGCCGACATGGAATCCTATGATTGCGTCATACCACTAGAATCTAAGCCCGCCGCCAAACAAGCCTTTATTCTCGCGCCTCGGACCGAAGATTATTACGCAGATCAACAAGTTTTATTTCATCATGTACACGTTATGGTTGTAATGCGAGGAACCAGTGTTACAGTTTGAGCGTAAACCATACAAAAATTTACTGAAATTTCATAAGTTTGGTTGACGACGCGAGCTTGCCCTTTATATTAATCAGTCTGGGAGAGATTTGCCATTGGTGCCGGCCCGGGATTTGCCGTCCCGAGAGGCCGCTGGCTGGCCCGCCTCGGTCGCTTGTGGTGCAAAGAACGGAACGACACCCTGGCAAATCGAGCTCTCATTCGAGTTCGATCGGGTGCGGACATGTCGAACCAGATTCGCAACGTTGGCGGTAGGCCAGCTGCAGAGACTAGTCCCGCGAATTTAGACAAGAATAACCCGCGATCGAGGTTTGACCGCTTTCGGATTGAAAAGAGGCGATGCTGGGGGTCGATTTCTGTCGATATCGTCGACCGTGCAGCGGGCGAGGCGATTTGCCGGACCGATTGTTACCGGCTCACCTATTTTTTGACTGATTTTCAGGCAACGATGGAAGACGACGAGAGGCCGCAGTGGGAATGCCAACTGTCGCGCGGAAACTTCGTGTTTCGTCCCCCCGGCACGACATTGCGCAGCAGTTTGACAGCCGGTCGTTATATCCAGATCCTACAAAGCCGCGATACTTACGACCATCTCGTTCCCGAATTGGTAAAGGGAGGTATCATCAATTTCGGGCCAGTATATAATATCAACGATCCCCTGATCTCGCAGCTCGTGTCGACTATAGCCAACGAAGTCGAGAGCGGTTTTCTCGACCGGATTTTGGTCGATGCGCTCAATACGGCGCTTGCCGTTCAGATTACGCGCCTCTGCAACAATCCAGCAGCGATTTTGCTCGAGCCGTCGTTTGGATTGTCGCGCGAGCGGCTGGAGCGGGTCTATGACTACGTCGAGGCGCATCTCGATAATCGATTGACCCTTACCGATCTCGCCTCGGTGGCATGTCTCAGCCCCTCTCACTTCAGCCGCTCGTTCAAGCAGGCCGTGGGGGTCGGACCACAGCGATACATAACCCGCCGACGGCTCGAACGGGCGAAAACGCTGATGCGGCGGACCAAAGAGCCTCTGGCTTTGATAGCGCAAGAGACGGGATTCGCCGACCAGAGCCACCTGACTTCCGCCTTTCGCCGGGAGATCGGCGTAACCCCCGGCAATTTTCGCGCGGGCTTGGCCTGATCCCGAAAACCCTGCGGCGCCAGTTAGGCGACCTGGCGGAATTTGAGCTAAGTCAGGCAAACTCGTTTTATCTTCCGAAAACCTCGGGAAGCTGCGCAAAAAGCGCTCTGTGAATATCCAACGCCGAAATCCCGAATTCTGCCGCAAGTGCCGTACAGTGATCGATCCAGGTCTCCAGAGACGCGGGCCGATCCACATATGTATGCTCTACGAGCATCTCCCCAAGTTGGGGGCTGCTCAGCCTGCGAATCTGCCGGGTTTTTATGTGGCCCGGAGCAAGCCCAGCCCGTGCGCCCGAGGAACCCGAAGTCCTGCCAGAATCGTCAAAACTCACTCTGTATCCTCTTCATTCTTGGTCACTGCACAAAGGACCATCACCTACAATCGCCCGGCCTGGTCACCTGCCCCTCTCATTTAAACCCAACGCCTGTCAAAAACCTGCCCTGGAACGATACTCGTCGGGTCAACGCTGCCGGGCTTAGGAGATCCGAAGCGCTCGTGGGCAGCAATGTGACACCTAAGTCTCAAGAAATCGCCAACATGCCGGGCCACTGCCGCGAAGAACCGCAGGCCGCCACAGGGAGCGCAATCTCCGCAAAGATCTGACATTCGGACCGCAATCCGCTCCAATCAGGCAGCGCTGCAACCCTGTATCAGAGGATCTCGTTATCTCACCCGTGGTGCCATGACGCACTCTGAGCCGGAAGGTAAAACGGAAGACCCCGTCAACCTCCGCAAGGCTGCGGTCAAGGCCTTGCAGAGTGCGGTCCGCCAGCACGACCCGCGCGAGTTCGATCGGCTGACGCGCCATGCACTTCGGCTGCTTCAGCGGGCCCGCGCGATCGGACATGGCCTGCGAGCCCGGACGGGCGGGATGCTGCCTGTGCGGGAAGAAAACGAGACGGAGAAAACCGAGGATATTGGTGAACCAAGCAAGCCGAGGGTCAAATTCACCGGCATGCTCTTTCGGCTATTTTCGTGGAGGGCACGTTGAGCATGAACAAAGCCTTGTTGATTTCTGCAGCTCTTGCGGGCTTAGCGGTTACCGGCGCTTTGCAAGGAGTTGCTGCGGCCCCGCTCGCGCTCCCCGACTCACCGATGATTTTTTCGCCGAATGGCCACAGCCGGGCGTTCGAGGAAATATACTATTTCCACGGTCGCAATTATCCCTACGGTTACAATAATAGATATTATACGCACCGCGCCTATCGAAATGGGCATTGGCATTATTATTAATTGACGCAACTCGAAGGCACATTGGGGGACCCGAAAAAACATCGGCAGAGAGGCGCTTTGACAGTATCGAGCGATGGTTGTTCTGTTTAGATTTCTGTTCGTCTGCGGGATACTTCTGGCAGTCGTCGCCTGTGGCCTCATCGGCGTCACGATCTGGCATTTCGACCACGAACTGCCCGATTATCAACAGCTCGCACATTATCAGCCCGTGATCACCACTCGCGTTCATGCGGCCGATGGTCGCGTGCTGGCCGAGTTCGCCGCCGAACGGCGCGTCTTTGTGCCGATCGAGGCGATACCCAAGCGGGTCATCGATGCTTTCCTTTCGGCGGAAGACAAGAACTTTTACGGGCATCACGGCATCGATCCGCTGTCGATCATCCGTGCCGGGCTGACCAATGTGGGCCGGTTAAGCGAGAACCGTCGTCCTGTGGGCGCGTCAACGATTACCCAACAGGTTGCCAAAAATATGCTGTTGTCCAACGAGATCTCGATCGAGCGGAAGATCAAGGAGATACTGTTGGCTAGCCGCATCGAGGCGGCGCTGCCGAAGGATCGCATCCTCGAGCTTTATCTCAATCAGATTTATCTGGGCGCCGGCGCCTATGGTGTGGTGGCTGCGGCCCTGACCTACTTCAATAAGTCGCTCGACGAGCTGACGCTCGGCGAAGCGGCTGTTCTCGCCGGTCTCCCTAAAGCGCCAAACCGCTACAGCCCGATACGCCACCCGGAAATGGCGACAGCCCGCCGCGAGTGGGTGCTGGATCGCATGGTCGAAGCCGGCGCCACAACCCGAGATGAAATCGCACAAGCCAAGACTGAGCCGATCCAGCTGAGGCGCCGGCAGGACACGGAGGAGGTCAAGGCCCCCTATTTCGCCGAGGAGGTCAGACGCGAGCTCCTGGCCCGCTACGGGGAGAAAGTTCTCTACGGGGCTGGATTTTCGGTGCGCACCAGCCTGGACGGCCGGCTGCAGGCAGCGGCGGACAAGGCGCTGCGCAGCGGGCTGATCGCCTACGAACACAGTCACGGGGGGTGGCGCGGAGCCATTGCCCGCATTGATCCGAAGGGTGACTGGACCCGGCACCTGGCCAGATTACCGGTCCCTGCTGTCGCCGCCGATGTCGGATGGCGCCTCGCGATGGTGGTGCGCAGCGATCCGGATGATGCGCTGATCGGCTTTGGCAATGGGGCTACCGGCCGCATCCCGTTTTCCGCAATGCGTTGGGCTCGGCCGCGGCATGCCGATGGCAATTTCGGACCCTACCCGCGCGCCACGGCCGATGTCGTCAAGCCGGGCGATGTCGTCATGGTGGAGCCGCTCGGTGCATCATCGCACAATGCCGAGGCAGCCGCGGGCAACGCGTCTACGGCCACCTTCACTCTCTGCCAAGTTCCGGAAATCTCCGGCGCGCTCGTTGTCATGGATCCGCACACCGGGCGGGTCCTTGCACTAAGCGGCGGGTTCAGCTTCGAGATCAGCCAATTCGATCGCGCCACCCAGGCAAAGCGGCAACCCGGCTCCTCGATCAAGCCGTTCGTCTATTTGACCGCGCTCGATCATGGCTTCACACCGTCGACATTGGTGGTCGACGGCCCAATCTCGCTCCCTCAAGGGCCAGGGCTGCCGATGTGGTCGCCGACAAATTATACCAGGCGCGACCAGGAGGTGAGGTACCGGGGGCCCACACCC
>JAFASL010000581.1 GCA_019244535.1 Alphaproteobacteria bacterium | reverse complement strand
GTCTGCGTCATGTTCGAGAGCGACCCCGAGTGGTGCCGTCGGGCCGGCTGTAGACAGCAGGATACTTTCGAACTTCTGAGACGATTCGGCTTTGGGCTCTACGCGTGGCAGAACAGAACTCGAAAATGGCTGGACAGCGAAGACGCTTTGCTTAAGGCCGGAATGGTGTGGGCTTGCCGTCACGCCCACAGGCTTCCTGTCATCTGATAGCTATGGCTGCCGCTGGGACTATTCAGACTGCCATTCCGCTACGGGCGCGCGCACAAATCGTCGCGCGGGCGCTGTTACTTCTGGATTTGGTTCTGCTGGCTTGTGAATTACCCGTGCTCGCTCTCGTGGGGACCGATATGTAACAGAGACATAATTGACGCGGGTTGGCATTGGAGCATTGATTAGCGCGCTGTCCTTAACACTCTCCTAGCCTGCGGTGGTGCAACAACAATCGAGCTTCGGCGGAGCGTGCCGTACGGTCCTGCCCGCAGAAAACGCGACAGCCAGAGGTGATAGAGAACGCGCCAATAGCCTCCACCTACCTTGAAAACCGAAAAGGACGATACGCCCATATCGATACCCCGACCAATCCAAGCGATGGGAACCTCTTTGACACGATATCCCATAAGGAGCGGTTGTAAACCGGTCTCCGCGTTGACTGCAAAACCCGGTTCCCGCACAACCAGGTCTCGTACCACCTCCCGCCGCATCAGTTTCAGGTTATTGGTCAAATCGCGGAAACCGGCAAGCAGAAGCACACGCGCAATCGTGTGGAAAGCGCGATTGGCGAGGATCTTCATAACGGGATAGTTGAGCAATACACTGTGCCGAGAGAACCGGCTCCCAACAGCAACATCATATCCTTCGGCAATGGCATCGAACAGATCTCGAACTTCCGGAAGGAGATGTTGGAAGTCACAGTCCAACGAAAGCACATATTTACCCGTGGCGGCTCGCAGCCCATCCCTAAGAGCACGGCCGACGCCGTTGGGGGCTGATCTGTGGATCGGTTTGATACGAGAATTTTCGTGCGCCAACTGATGGATGATGTCGCCCGTATTATCTTTGCTGTTGTCGTTTACGAGAATGATCTCATGCACGTAGTCATTAAATAATTCGAGGAGGCGGCGGACCAATGAAACGACATTCATTTCTTCGTTGTGACACGGCACAACTACGGAAACAGCCCGCAGAAAGCCACCGGCAATCGTTAGACTCACCCGCGGGTACGTTGTCGGGGGTGGTGGCCTTTGGGCATGAAGGAGGATCGATCCTGCCAATGTCCGCACGCCGGCCATATTCTCAAGGATAATCGAAAGATTCCGAAGCAACCAGACACCTTTCGGGGTCAATGGGGCATAGACAAAGTCATTAAAGACCGCGAATACTCGAATAAACCCCAGCTCGGAAAGCAATTCGTACATATTCGGTCGATTGAGGAGCAAACGCGGGTCCCGATGTCCAAACAGAAGTCCCAGGCCCTGGCGGAGGCGGCGAATTACGTTCCACGGATTGCTTTCGTAGAACAAGACACGGCCCCCGGGCACCAGCAGCACGAACAGCTGTTGAAGCAACCAAACTGCGTTGCGCTTGTCTAGCATGTCATGCGCAATTACGAAATCGAAGCGGCGGTCTTTAAGGGTTTCCGGGAATGACGGGTCTGCGAGAAATTCGACGACTGCAGGAAAATCTGCGGGTCGTCTGGCATTAGAAGCGAAGGTGACTGCTGTCAAAGGACACTCGCCCCTTGTTATCTTGGCCAGTTGTCGGGTAAAGGCTCCGTTGCCGCAGCCCAGTTCAAGAATGCGCTGCCCGGGCAGCGGATGCATGATGTGGCGGAAAGTCTGCGCCCGCCACAGCATTCGGTCATCAATAATAGGATCGCACTGCTTCCAATAGGCTTCCCGCGCCTGCTCGCGTAAAGCGAGCGTGCCGGTCGAGGAATCTACCCCTGAGGTCACGATCCGGGTCCCCGTCGCATGACGTTTGTCCTTGCGACGGATCCGCCTACCATGCCTAGGCACATTTACGTCCTCCGAAATCGTTGCGATATTGGCGGAATAAGTTTCAAATTGCAACGTTGGGGAGTGACTCTCGCTGCCCATCCCCAATGACGGAAGGGACCCGATGCCGAGTGCAGCGCTTCGGTCAAAAAGGTAGCGAAGCGTGCCTGAGGCGTCCCGGCCTACCCTGGGATACTTCTCGAGCTCAGACGGGCTCCATAGACATTCCTTGGTGTGCTACCGATAATGCCGCAGTGGCGCCGATCGATCAGTGTCACAATTTTTAATGATCGACATACTTGACCACATGCGCTTTGCCTGCGCGAACCCGAAGGTGAGGTCAAGTGGATACTGAACTGAGAAGAGGCTCGGAATGGCTGTTGCTGTGATTACCGGTTCGGCTGGTCTGATCGGAGCGGAGGCCGCGCGGTTCTTTGCCAACAAGGGGCTGGATATCGTCGGTATAGACAACGACATGCGCCGCCAGTTCTTCGGGGAGGAGGCCAGCACGGCCTGGAGCCGCCGCCGCCTCGAAAACGAGCTAAAGGTTTACCGGCATTACGATATAGACATCCGCGACCAAAGCGCGGTAACGGATCTCTTCGAGCGGTATGGCGCGAGCCTGACCGTAATCATTCATACCGCCGCGCAGCCCTCCCATGATTGGGCTGCGACGGCGCCGTTAGTCGACTTCTCGGTCAATGCTGGCGGCACTCTCAATCTTTTGGAGGCGGCGCGGCAATACAGCCCGGACGCGTGCTTCATCTTTACCAGCACCAACAAGGTCTATGGCGACACGCCCAATCGCTTGCCGCTCGTTGAGCAAGCCACCCGCTGGGAACTGCTGGACGACCATCCCTATGGGCCGTATGGGATCGACGAAAATATGAGCATCGACCAGACGATGCACAGCCTGTTCGGAGCCTCTAAGCTCGCTGCTGATGTTCTCGTTCAGGAGTACGGGCGCTATTTCGGCATGAAGACAGCTTGCTTTCGCGGGGGTTGTCTCACCGGTCCTGGCCATTCTGGGACACAGCTACACGGTTTTCTGGCCTATCTTGTAAAATGCGCGGTGACCGATACCCCCTATGTCGTGTTCGGCTATCGCGGCAAGCAGGTACGCGACAACATCCATTCCTTCGACCTGGTGAACGCGTTCTGGCATTTCTTCGAAGTGCCACGGGCCGGCGAGGTGTATAACATCGGCGGCGGGCGTTACTGCAATTGCTCGATGCTCGAGGCGATCGAGAAGTGCCAAAGGCTGACTGGCCGCGAGCTGCAATGGTCGTATAGCGACGTCAACCGTGCCGGCGACCACATATGGTGGATTAGCGACATCCGCCGGTTCCAGACGCATTACCCCGAGTGGTCGATGCGCTACGATATGGAAGCTATTCTCTGTGAGATTTTTGACGGGGTAAGTGATCGGGCCTTGCGATCAGAGGCGGGCTGATGCCGCTCCAGGTCAAATCATTAGCCGAATGGGAACGGGGAAGGCCTCGCCGACATGCTCTCCGTCGTGATGCCAGCCCGTAACGAGGAAGGCCAAATCGCGGATACGATTGAGAGCCTTGCCGTGGCGCTGCAGGACGCAAACATCCGCTACGAGATCCTGGTGGTAAACGATAATAGCGCCGATCGGACGGAGGCAATCGTCCGTGCTCTCGGTCGCAGGAATTCCGCAGTGCGGTGCGTCAACAACGATCCGCCGAACGGCTTCGGGTTTGCCGTACGCCGGGGCCTCGCCGAGTTTCGCGGCGATGTTGTCGCGATCGTTATGGCAGATGGGTCGGATATGCCAGCCGACCTGGTAGCGTTCTATCGCAAACTGCACGAAGGTTACGATTGCGTCTTTGGGTCGCGGTTCAGCCGCGGCGGACGCGTCGTGGATTATCCCCGCCCGAAACTGCTCTTAAATCGGCTCGGGAACTGGTTCATTCAGCTGCTGTTTCGAATTTCCTGCAACGACATCTCGAATGCCTTTAAGATGTACCGGCGGACGG
>JAFASL010000472.1 GCA_019244535.1 Alphaproteobacteria bacterium | reverse complement strand
CCCGACAAAATCGACGATGATGCCCCCGCCCAAATTGCGCAGCCGGAGCTGGCGCGCGATGGTCCGGGCGGCGGCGAGGTTGGCCGCCAAGCCGCTCTGCTCCGGCGAGCCCGTTTCGGGGCTACCCGTGTCTACGTCGATCAGCATGCCCGCTCTGCTTGTCTCAAAATGGATGCAACCACGGCCTTGCAGGGCAAGGCTATTGGCCAGGGCCTCGTCGAACACCGCGTCGAAATCAGTTGGCCACTCGGCATCAGGCCGGTGCGACGCGGTGATGCCGGGGAACGCCGCACGGATTTCTGGAATGGCAGCAGGGTCATCGGTGAGAATTTCGCCCAAAACACCGCCCGGCAGTGACGCGGCGAGCGCGGCTGCAAAGGACGCCTCGGGACCGAGCCGCGCCGGCGGAGCGAGCCGTGATGCTCGATCCAAGAGGTCATGCCAAGCCGAGATCTCAATTTCAGCAGCGCCCTCCACTTTGCCTTTGAACGAGCCGGGGAGGACCAAGGTCGGGAGAAGCTTCATTGTCACGCGGGCGGCTTTGCCGCCTTGCGCCTCGCGGCGGATCTGCACGATGACGCGCTCGCCTTCATGGAGCTGCTTGTCGCGCGGCGCCAACTCGCGGTTTGGCAAGAAGGCGGGGCGATCGCCCCCGATATCGACGAGCGCCGCCCCGAGCGCCGGAAGCAGCCGCACAATGCGGCCGAGATGCATGCTTCCTGATTCGGTCCGGTCGCCGCGTTCGACATAGAGTTCGACCGGCACGCCTTGTTCGAGCAGCGCTGCGCGCCACTCGCCCGGGCCGGCCGAAATCAGCAGTTTGCGATCCAACTCGGGCGATAGCCGCGGCCGGCGAGCAGCTGCACGGTCTCGAAGAGCGGCAGCCCGACGACGTTCGAATACGAGCCGCAGACCCAGCGGATCAGCGCGGCCGCCTGACCCTGGATTGCGTAGCCGCCCGCCTTGCCGTGCCATTCGCCGCTGCGCAGATAGGCTTTGATTTCGGTTTCGCTGAGCCGTTTGAAGGCGACCTGGCTATCGACTCGGCGAGACATCAACCGGGCGTCCGGGCTTGCCACTACGACGACCCCATGAACGCGGTGCCGCCGCCCGGATAACAATTCCAGGCAGGACCGGGCGCTCGCTTCGTCCTCGGTTTTTGGCAGGATGCGCCGACCACAGGCAACGACGGTATCGGCGGCGAGGATGAAGGCTCCCGGATGGCGGGGCACCACCCTCCGCGCCTTTTCCTCGGCCAGCCGCATCGCATGCGCCGACGGCAACTCGCCACGGCGAGGCGTCTCATCGATATCGGCGGGATCGATGCAATCAGGCGCCAAACCCACTTGGCGCAGCAATTCGAGGCGGCGCGGCGATGCGGAGGCGAGCACGAGAGGCGGCCCCTTCACAACCCGTTCATCCCCGCAGATGCAGCACGCAAATCAGCGTGAAGAGGCGACGCGCCGTATCGAGGTCGATCTCGACCTTGTCGGCGAGGCGCTCCATCAGCAAGGTCGATCCTTCGTTGTGCAGCGAGCGGCGACCCATGTCGATCGCCTCGATCTGGACTAGGCTCGAGCGCCGGATCGCCTCGTAATAGCTTTCACAGATCATGAAATAATCTCTGACGATGCCGCGAAAAGGCGCGAGCGGCAGCACGATGGTCTCGTTCGACCCGTTCGCCTCCGACCGGATCTCGATATTCAGCCGGTTCTCCGCGATCGACAGGTGGAGTTGGTAGGGCCCGGCGCCGCCGGAAACCGGTGCGAAACGGTTCTCCTCGAGAAGATCGAATATCGCCACCGCCCGCTCGTGCTCGATGTCGGGACTGCGGCGAACGACGCTATGCTCGTCCAGAGTGATGCCGGCGATGCGCGAGGCGTCGTTCTCGCCCATGTTCGTCGACTTACCCCGCGCGCGCCGGATCGAGCCGGATCGACAATGACAAGGCGTGCGCGTCCAGACCCTCGGCCTCGGCGAGGCGGATCGCCGACGGGGCGAGTGCCGCGAGGCTCGCAGCGTCGCAACGCACCACCGAGCTCCGTTTAAGGAAATCGAGGACGCCGAGACCGGAGGCAAAACGCGCGCTGCGAGCCGTCGGCAGGACGTGGTTTGGTCCGGCGACATAGTCTCCGATCGCCTCGGGCGTGTAGCGGCCGAGAAAAATCGCGCCGGCGTGGCGCACCCGCTCGGCGATTGCATCGGCGGCATCGAGCGCGAGCTCTAAATGCTCGGGCGCGATCCGGTCTATGAGCGCAGGTACCTCGTCCCAACCGGCGACAATCACAATCGCGCCATGCGCCTGCCAGCTGGCCCGCGCAATCTGCGCCCGCGGGAGCCGCGCCAAATGCTGCTCGACTGCCGCTTGCACCGCGGCGGC
>JAFASL010000350.1 GCA_019244535.1 Alphaproteobacteria bacterium | reverse complement strand
AGCCAGAATTGAGGTCTACTGAAATGGGAAGACAAGTAACTGTCGCGCTTTACGTAGCGGCAATGGCCGCGGTTATAGTCGCTGTAGATTTGTCGTTCTTCAGACACCGATTCTGGGAGCGGTTGATGGTGAATATCGGCATTGTCTTAGTGTTTGCGGCTTTCTACTTGAGATTTCTCAGGCGTCCATGATCGACATGGAACTGAGTGACGATATGTAAGATTGGTGATCTGCGCAGAAGGCTTCCTGGTCCCAGCCCTTGCCCTTTGGGTCAGGCTCTGCGCACGAAAGTCAACGGACCGTTTTGGTGGCGCCAGCTAAGCGACCATTTTGAATTAAATATTCCAGGTGCCCCTCTACGACCGGCGCGAGGCTACCCGCTTGCGGTCGCGATGAGCGCGGAGCGTCGAACCGCTCGCTCGTTGCCAGTCGGTCGAACCCGATAGTATCGTAGGGACGACTAACCAGGAAGATCGGCATGGGAAAGGAGAACGCGAT
The DNA here is from genome assembly GCA_019244535.1 of Alphaproteobacteria bacterium. Classification (GTDB taxonomy): domain Bacteria; phylum Pseudomonadota; class Alphaproteobacteria; order ATCC43930; family CGMCC-115725; genus AP-15. Next base: position 4,500 of record JAFASL010000350.1, on the reverse strand, counting down.
GGCAAGGACTTTCCAATTTGACGTCGATGCGGTAGTCGAGAAACTGAACCGAATTCTGCAGATGGAACTTGCTGCAGTCATCTACTACACGCACTACTCTTTTATGATCTATGGGCACGCACGGATTCCGATCACCTCATGGTTGCGCGACAATGCAACGGAATCCTTGGCTCACGCCCAAGAGGCGGGTCAAATGATTATGCGGCTGCACAAGAGGCCGGCTCTCGGTATCGCGGCATTGCCGACCATTCCACACAATACGATTGACGAGATCTTGACCGAGTCAATAGAGCGGGAGGAGGCCGGGGTCGAACTCTATCGGGAATTACTCGCCCTTGTGAAAGATAAATCCGTTGTTCTTGAGGAGTATGCGATGCGCCTCGTCTCGCAGGAGGCCGTGCATCTGAGAGAGATGGAACTGATGTTGATGAAGCGCGCACCCGAATAGAGCGGAGGCTCGTAAAAAGGTCAGCCTCCGCCATCGACGGCGGCTGAAACCGGTTCAGTGTGGCAGCCGCCGCACAAGTCGATCGCGATATCGTCGGGCCATCAATTCCAATGGGGGCCTACTGGTCTGCTATCTTAACTCACGAAGCAGATCCGAGAATATGGCCTTCTCTGAAGACCGCGAACGGGGTAGGCTCGCGAGGTGGCGCCGATCCGACACGTGAATTTTTCCGCAGCCTGTTGGCGGCGTGCTAATCACATCTCATTGCCCACCTTTGCCGCCGTAACGGAAGCGCTGCGGCAATGGGCGGAGCGCCGGGATAGCGTGCAAAGCTTCTCCTCGTCTTCACCAGGCCGTGCGCGCCGGTGGCTCGCAGGCTGGGTTGGCGTTGCTGCGGCAATTCTAATCGGTGTTGTTCCGATGTTTTCGGCTGCGGTGGCGCGCGACGGCACGGTGGTCGTGGCCTCGAAGATCGATACCGAAGGCGCACTGCTCGGCAACATTATCCTGGCCGTGCTTCGGGCACGGGGCATTGACACAGAAAGCAAGCTGCAGCTCGGGCCCACCAACATCGTGCGTGCCGCGATCCTCGCGGGGCAGGTCGACATTTATCCCGAATATACCGGGAATGGCGCGCTGTTCTTTCACCGGGAGCAGGACCCGGCCTGGAGGAATTGGCAGCGCGGTTATGCGCTGGTCGAGGCGCTGTGCCGGGAACAGAACCGGCTGATATGGCTGACCCCGGCGCCGGCGAACAACACCTGGGTGATCGCGGTGCGCCGGGATTTGGCCGAACGGCATCACCTCGCCTCAATGGATGATTTTGCTGCCTACTTGAAGGAAGGCGGCAGGATCAAGCTCGCCGCCTCGGCGGAATTTGTCGAGAGTCCGTCGGCGCTGCCGGCCTTCGAGGCAACCTACGGCTTTCGGCTGTCGGATGAGCAATTGCTGACCTTGTCCGGCGGTAACACAGCCGCGACGTTGCGTGCAGCCGCCGAGCAGATGTCTGGCGTCAACGCGGCGATGGCTTATGGCACGGACGGTGCGTTGGCGGCGCTCGGCCTCGTCGCGTTGAGAGACGATAAGGGCGCCCAGATCGTCTATGCCCCGGCCCCGGTCGTGCGCGAAGCGGTGCTGCAGGATCACGCAGAGATACGGGCCGCGCTCGACCCGGTCTTCGCCACATTGACTCTGGAAACGCTGCAGAACCTCAATGCGAAGATCGCGGTCGATGGACAGGATGCCGGATCGGTTGCCGTCTCCTACCTACGGTCAAAAGGCTTCCTGCCGTGAACCTTGAGCCCAGCCTAGCCGTCCGGCGGCCCGCCTTTCCTCTTTTGCTCGGCGTGCATAACCAGGTGCTGCTCGTCCTGGTGGTGATTGCTCTAGCCGCCGTCGCATCGTCCGGCTTTGTCGGTGATGCGCCGAACCGGCTGGTTTCGGGGAGGCCGATCTCACTATGGTCTGCAGCCGATCCCATCACCAAGGCCGGCGTCGCTTTGCTGGGCGCGGCCTTATCGGCAACTTGCTTTGTGCGGCCGAGCAAATCGCTTCACTGTACCGTCGTCGTATTGGCTGCGGCGTTGCTGCTGCTCGTGCTCGCCGCCGCAGGGCAGGCCGCGAGCCATTTGACGCAGAGCGGCAGGCTCGCCGCCCGCATCTCGCTGGGCCCCGCGTTCTGGGTGCTCGCCACATGCGCCGCTCTCGCTCTAGCGGACGCATTGCAGCGTCTCAATGCTGGACTGATAGCGCAGCTTTTTGCAGTCATTGGCATTGCAGCAGGTGCGGTGCTGCTGGCGGCGAGCGGCATCTTCGATGCGCTGTCGCTGACGCAAGAATTCGCGACCCATCGGCAGGCCTTTTCCGACGCAATAACGCGCCATATGGCGTTGGTTGGTGCATCCGTCGCGCTGGCCACAGCCATCGGGTTCCCGCTCGGTGTCGCTGCGGCCAAGCGCCCGGGATTGCAGAACCCGGTGTTTGCCGTTCTGAACATCCTGCAGACAATTCCGTCGATTGCATTGTTCGGCCTGCTGATTTGGCCATTGTCGGCGCTTGTGGCGGGGGTGCCGCGGCTTGCGCAATTTGGGGTCGGCGGCATTGGGGTGGCGCCAGCAATCATCGCGCTGGTGCTTTATTCACTGCTGCCTGTTGTCCGCAACACCTCGGTGGGCCTTGCAGGTGTCGACAGTGCCGTTATCGAAGCCGGACGCGGGATGGGCATGGGCGCGGGCCAGATCTTCCGGCAGATCGAACTGCCGCTCGCGCTGCCGGTGTTGTTGGCGGGGCTGCGCATCGTCATCGTGCAGGCGATTGGGTTGGCGGTTGTCGCGGCATTGATCGGTGCGGGCGGGCTCGGAACCTTCGTATTTGAGGGTCTCGGCCAATATGCTGTCGACTTGGTTCTGCTCGGCGCCTTGCCGGCGATCTTTCTTGCGCTCTTGGCCGATTTTACATTGCAGATCATCACAACGATGGTGAGCCGGCGCTTGGCGCGATGATCGAAATCGAGGACGTCACGAAATTTTATGGTGACCGCCGGGTCGTCGACTGCCTCTCATTGACGGTTCCAGCCGGCGATTTCTGCGTATTGCTGGGCTCGTCTGGTTGCGGCAAGTCGACGACTTTGAAGATGATCAATCGCTTGATTGCCGCCGATGCCGGAACAATCCGAATTGCCGGCGAGGATATTGCAACGATTCCGGCAGAGGCGCTGCGCCGCCGTATCGGCTATGCGATCCAGTCGATCGGCCTTTTTCCGCATTGGACGGTCGAGGACAATATCGCCGCGGTTCCGCGGTTGCTCAAATGGCCGCGGGCGCGGCGTGACGACCGAGTCACCGAATTGCTCGAGATGTTTCGTCTCAGTCCGGAGATTTACCGCCGGAAATACCCGCACCAGCTTTCGGGAGGCGAGCAGCAGCGCGTCGGAGTGGCCCGTGCGCTCGCCGCCGATCCCGAGCTGCTGCTGATGGATGAGCCGTTCGGCGCGGTCGACCCGCTGACCCGCGACGATTTGCAGACAGAGCTCGCGCGCATCCACCGGGCGACGAAGAAAACCATCGTGTTCGTTACCCACGACATCGAGGAAGCGCTTCGCCTCGCCATGCAGATCGCCGTCATGCAAGACGGCCGTATCGCCCAGCTTGGCGCACCGCTCGACATTCTGCAGCATCCGGCAAGCGATTTCGTCGCGGATTTTGTCGGGCGCCAGGGGATCGGCCTCAAACTGCTGTCGGTGCGGCGCGTCGCCGATCGCATGCGGCCCGGCGAGACTGCCGAAGGCGAGCCCCTGTCCCTAGACACCTCGCTGCGTGATGCGCTCTCGGCGATGACCACACGCCGCACGGACCGGCTGCCGGTCTGCGACACTACTGGGCGGCGGGTCGGGGCAATCGCGCTCGGCGATTTGGTGCGGTAAAGTTTCTCCTTTTCCGGAGCGCCAACAAATGCGCGAGCATGAGAACCCCGTCGTGCACTTTCGCTCCGATGGATTGGGACTTACACCGGCCGTATACGCCCGGTTGCTGGCTCGGCTGGGTGAGGAAGAGAAAATCGCCGCCGACGAATTTTCGCGAGAAGGGGCCGTCGCGGAGCTCGAGACGCGAATGGCGGCTTTGCTCGGCAAAGAGGCGGGCCTGTTCCTGCCCAGCGGGACATTGGCCAACCACTTGGCGCTGCGTATTCTCGCGACCGGCGGACGCCGAGTGCTCCTGCAACGCGAGAGCCACATCTACAACGATACCGGAGACTGCGCTCAGGAACTGAGCGGTCTGACCCTCATTCCCCTCGCTCCGCAGCGCGCGACTTTTACCCTCGCACAGGTCGAGGATGAGATCGCCCGCCTGCCCGAGGCTCGCGTAGCGACCCCGGTCGGCGTGATCTCGATCGAATCTCCCGTGCGCCGGCTGCAAGGTGAGGTCTTCGACTTCGCCGAGATGCAGCGGATCGCCTCCTTTGCACGGGAGCACCGGATCGGCCTCCACCTCGACGGCGCGCGGATCTTCCTGGCGTCGGCCTATACGGGGATCACGCCGGCGAGTTACGCCGCA
>JAFASL010000342.1 GCA_019244535.1 Alphaproteobacteria bacterium | reverse complement strand
TTCGTACCGTGTAGCGGACCCCGAATATTGGGCGATCCTGCGCCAGCGAAGAATTGTCCCCCGTCGCGACACCGTCGCCGGGCGAGTGGCGCTCGAAGGCCAGGTCGTGCATGTCGCAGACATCCGCTGACCCGGACTGGGCGCTGCCCGAGGCTGTGGCGGCCGGGCGACGCACCATGCTGGGGGTGCCGCTGCTCCGAGAGGGCGCCGTACTCGGCGTAATTGGTCTCGGGCGGAATCGAGTGCAGCCCTACACCGAGCGACAGATCGACCTGGTGCGCACCTTCGCCGATCAGGCGGTCATTGCGATGGAGAATGCGCGGCTGCTCGGCGAGTTGCAGGCCCGCACGCATGACCTCGAAAAGTCGCTCGAATACCAGACCGCGACCAGCGACGTGCTCAAGGTGATCAGCCGCTCGACCCCCGATGTGCAAGCGGTGCTGGACACGGTAGTCGAAACGGCTGGCCGGCTTTGCGGCGCCGATTCCGCGACGGTCTTAATACGCGAGGGCGAGGTCTACCGCTATGTGGCGAGCACCCAGGCGATTGCAGCGGACGCCGAATATTGGGCGGCCTTGCGCCAGCGAAGAATTTTCCCCGGTCGCGATACCGTCGTCGGGCGGGTCGCACTCGAAGGCAGGGTTGTACACGTCGCGGACATCCTCGCCGACCCGGACTATGCATTTCCCGAGACTGTGAAGGCCGGGATACGCACCGGACTTGGGGTGCCGCTCCTGCGCGACAGCGAGCAAGTCGGCGTTATCACGCTCAATCGGCGGCGGGTCGAGCCATTTAATGACCGGCAGATCGAGCTGGTGCGCACCTTTGCCGACCAAGCGGTGATCGCGATCGAGAATTCGCGGCTGCTCGGCGAATTGCAGGCCCGCACCGACGAGCTGACCCGCTCGGTCGGGGAATTGCAAGCGCTCGAAGAGGTGCTGCGCGCGGTCAATTCCTCGCTCGACCTCGATACCGTGCTCGCCACGATCATCAGCCGCGCGGCGCAGCTCTCGCAGGCCGATGAAGGCATGATCTTCGAATTCGACGAGACCGAGCAGGTCTTCGTGCCCAAATCCGCCTTTGGCATGAGCGCCGAGCGAGTGGCGGGGCTGCGCGAACGGCGGGTCAGGTTGGGCGAGACCTATCTCGGCCGCGCCGCGGTCGAGCGCGCACCGGTGCATGTCGACGACGTGCAGCAGGATGCCACACTTTCCGGCCCCGACCGTGAGCGATTGCTGGAAGGCATTCATGCCCTCCTGGCGGTGCCGCTGTTGCGCGAGGACAAGGTCGTCGGCGGCCTGGTGATCCGCCGGCGCACGGTCGGCGGCTTCGCGCCGACGATCCCGACACTATTGCAAACCTTCGCCGGGCAGGCCGTGCTCGCGATCGAGAACGCGCGGCTGTTTCAGGAACTGATGGCCCGCAGCGAGGAAGCGCGCCGCGCGCGCGACGCGGCCGAGACGGCGCTGCATGAATTGGAGGCGGCGCAGACCGATCTCGCCCGCGCCCGGGACGTCGCCGAGGAAGCGACGCAAGCCAAGTCGGTGTTTCTCGCCAATATGAGTCACGAGATCCGGACGCCGATGAACGCGATCATCGGGCTGTCGAACCTCGCCCTGATGAACGCGCCCGACTTCAAGCAGCGCGACTACCTCACCAAGATCCACACCGCCGGCGTGTCGCTGCTCGGCATCATCAACGACATCCTCGATTTCTCGAAGGTCGAGGCCGGCAAGCTGACGATTGAAACCATCCCGTTCTGGGTCGACGATGTGCTGGGCAACGTCAATACGCTGATCGGGCAGAAGGCCAGCGAAAAAGAGCTGGAACTGGTGTTCAGCGTGGCTGGCGACGTGCCGCAGGGGCTGTTGGGGGATCCACTGCGGGTGAGCCAGATCCTGACCAACCTGATCAGCAACGCCGTCAAGTTCACCGAACGGGGGCACATCGAAGTATCGATCATCCGGCGCGACGAGCGGGACGGCCGGGTGCGCCTCGAGATCGCGGTCGCCGACACCGGCATCGGCATGACACCAGAGCAGAGCGCCCGGCTATTCTCGGCGTTCAGTCAAGCCGACGGGTCGACCACTCGTCGCTATGGCGGCACAGGGCTCGGCCTGACCATCGTCAAGCGACTGGCCGAGATGATGGAAGGCGACGTTGAGGTCGAAAGCGAGGCAGGGATCGGCAGCACCTTCCGCGTCACCTTGTGGCTCGGCATAACCGCGCGGCAACGGCCGCGCCAGGCGATGCCGGTCGCGATCGCCGGCATGCGGGCGCTGGTGGTCGACGACAATCCGCTGGCGTGCGAGATCCTGACCCGCAACCTGCGGGAACTGCAACTGCGGGCCGATAGCGTGGGGTCGGCGCGCGAGGCCTATGCCGAGCTCGATCGGGCATCGGCCGACGATCCTTATCGAGTCGTCTTCATGGATCACTGGATGCCGGGGATTGACGGCGCCGAGGCGACGCAGACGATTCTGCGGGACAAGATGCGCCTACGCGACAAGGCGGGCGGGGCGCCGCCGCAGATCATTATGGTGACGGGCTTCGCCACCGAGGCGCTGCGCAAGGCGGCCGAAGCCGCCGGGGCGGTAGGCTTCCTGACAAAGCCAATCACCCTTTCTTCGCTCTACGACATGCTGGTGGAGACCTTTGCGGGCGGAGGCACGCCGCGCTCTGCGCTGCCGGAGGCGCCGGCGCCGAACCTGACCGGCATCCGCGTGCTGCTGGTCGAGGACAATGCGGTCAATCAGCAGATCGCGGTGGAATTGCTGACGAGCGCGGGTGCTGCGGTGAGCATCGCCAATGACGGCCACGAGGCAGTGGCCGCGATCACCGGCATGGTGCAGCCGCCACCCTACGACATCGTGCTAATGGACATGCAAATGCCGGTGATGGACGGCCACGAGGCCACGCGGGCAATCAGGTCGGATCCGCGCTACGACAGCTTGCCGATTGTCGCGATGACCGCGCAGGCGATGGCCGAGGAGCGCGATCAGTGTCTCGCCCAAGGCATGAACGACCACATCACGAAGCCAATCGAACCGGATCTCTTGTACCGGACGGTGCTGGCGTTCGCCGGACAGTGCGTGGTGCCCCGCGCCGGCGCCGCGAGCCAAGCGCCGCACGATCCGCCAAACGATCGGGGGGCGACCGAGGCTGCTGCCACCGAGCTGACGGGAATTGCCGGGGTCGATACCGTCGACGCTCTGCACCGGGTGGACGGCAACGAACGCCTGTACCGCGCCATGCTGCGGCACTATGCCGAAGACCAGGCCGAGACGGCGACCGCCCTGCGTGCGGCACTCGCCGCCGGCGACGCGAAGACGGCCGAACGGCTGGTGCACACGCTCAAAGGCGTCTCCGCCACCCTCGGCATCAAACCGGCAAGCGAAGCGGCGGCAGTCGTCGAAGACCGCATCCGACACGACAAGCTGGAGGGGATCGACGACGATTTGGCGGCATTGGAGCAGGCGACCGCGGCCGTGATCGTCAGCATCCGGGCGGCGCTTGCGCTGGCGGCGCCGACCGCGGCGCCGGCATCAGCCGATATAGCGGTCGTTATCCCGCTGTTCGGACGGCTGGAGGAGCTGCTGCTCGACAGCGACGGTGCCGCTCTCGATTGCGTGCTCGATGCGCAGGAGGTGCTGGCGAGGGTGCTGAGCTCCGAGGAGCTCGCCGGGCTGACCCGGGAAGTCCAGAACTTCGCCTTCGACGAAGCGCTGGCGCAGTTGCGTGCGATTGCCGGCCGCTTCGGAACCGCGACGGCCGGCGGCGACCGCGGCGCCCTGGGCGACGCCCTGCGTCGGCTGGAAACCATGCTGGCCGACGGCAACGGCGAGGCGCTCGATTGCGCGCTTGCGGCGCAGGAACTGCTGGAGCGCGCCTTAGGCGCCCAAGAGGCGGGCGCGCTGCTGCGCGAGATCGGCAATTTCGACTTCGACGCCGCGCTCGTCCGGGTGCGCAGCATCGGCGCCCGGCAGGCGCCGGCGCTCAGCGGAGAATAAGCCACGATGCCGGACAAGACCATTCTGATCGTCGACGATACACCGGCCAACATCGCCGCGGCGCTGGCCATCCTGAAGGGTCAATATCGTACCAAGGTGGCGACCAGCGGCGCCAAGGCGCTCGAACACGCTGCTGCCAGCGATAAGCCGGACCTCATTTTGCTCGATGTGACGATGCCTGACATGGATGGCTACGAGGTCTGCGCGCGCCTCAAGGCCGATCCGGAGACCGCGGCCATTCCGGTGGTCTTTCTGACCGCCCGGACCGAAGCGGCGGATGAGGCAAGGGGGTTTGAGCTCGGCTCGGTCGATTACATTCATAAGCCGTTCAACCCCACCGTGGTGCGCGCGCGCGTGCACACGCACCTGCTGTTGCGCGATACGCTGAAGCAGATCGAGGAGCGGAACGCCGCCCTCGACGAAAAGACCAGGATGCTGGAGAGCCTGTCGGTCAAGCTCTCCAAATACCTCTCACCTCAGGTCTATGCCTCGATCTTCGCCGGCTCGCGCGACGTGGAGCTGGCCACCGAACGCAAGCGGCTGACGGTGTTCTTCAGCGACATCAAAGATTTCGTCTCGACCACCGCCGACATGCAGCCGGAAGACTTGACGGCGATGTTGAATCGATATTTCACCGCAATGTCGAAGATCGCGCTGGCTCATGGTGCGCTCATCGACAAATTCATCGGCGACGCGATGCTGATGTTTTTCGGCGATCCCGAAACCAAAGGCGTCGAAGAGGATGCGCGGGCCTGCGTGCGGATGGCTGTGGCCATGCAGCGGCAGATGGTCGAATTGCAGCAGGAATGGCGCGCCAGCGGTTTCGAGCACCCGTTCCAGATGCGGATCGGCATCAATACTGGGTATTGCAACGTCGGCAATTTCGGCTCGGAAGACCGCATGGATTACACGATCATCGGCGCCGAGGTGAATCTGGCGGCGCGGATCCAAGCAGCCGCCGACCCCGGCGGCATCTTGATCTCATATCCGACCTGGGCACTGGTGCGCGGCATCGTGCGGGCCGAGGAACGCGGCAGCATCGCCGCGAAGGGTATCCGGCGCGAGGTCGGCGTTTTCGCGGTCACCGGCATTCCCGACGATCAGGATCCCGGGCCGGTCGCCCGCGCCTAACTGGGGAGCTCTTTCGTATTTGGCGCGCCGGTGGTCGCGCGGGCGCCCATTTCAAGCCGTCTCCGTCACTGCTGCAGCAGCTTAACGCTGCCCACTGGCGCGGCAAGGAATGGCTCATAACGGTCGAACCCGGCTGAAGACTCGCGGTCCCCATAATGACCGCTGACGGCGCGTCTCGCCCCTTGCCATGCGCCCCGCGAAGGTCCCCTGACTGAACCGATAGCGGGCACTCAGTCTGTCGGCGGGAAGCTGAAAGGCAGGCCCTCACAATGGCGGCGGATGTGGGTCGCACACAACGGCGGAACCGATGATTCGCAAGACTCGCCGCCGGAGGGAGACGGATTCGAAGGTAGCGTCTGAGAGGTTCAGCAAAAGCCGATGAGGCGAATGGTCATGGTATGCGGGTGATTGCGCAATCACCGGATCCTTTGCCCATGCTTTGTCCCACGCTTCGATGGCGGTCGTGAACTTAGTTTCCGCAGGCTGGATTGTAGTCAATGCCGGAAAAGTAGCGCAGCTCGCTCCATTCGATCCGTTCCCTTATCCGTTATTGTCGTCGATCACCTCACTCGAAGCGGTGTTGCTTACCGCCCAATCCTGCTGCGGGG
>JAFASL010000246.1 GCA_019244535.1 Alphaproteobacteria bacterium | reverse complement strand
AGCCCGATAAATGCTTCTCAAAACAGGCTGCATTTTCGCGCAAAATTTTGGCGCGGTGATGGCAGTCGCAGCGTATGGCCCGAAACTCGCTCAAAATCTAATTACTTTCAAGGAATCGCCCAGGTCCGAAACGCAACAAGCCCGGCTATTAGTTGCACTCGGGTGAGATGGCTTCATCAACTTCTGCGCCAATATTGAAATCTTTGCAGTGCCTAAATTTGGACCATTTCTTGAGAAATGATTTACGCCAGAAATGCCAATTTACAAGAAAACCAACGCCATGGACCAGGGAGTACACGATGGCCGAACACAATTCGGCGGTCGAGGTCGATCTCCGTGAGGTCGCACACATCGTCAGCAGCTATGTGCGGCACCATCAGATAACGGCCGCCCAGCTTGCGGGGTTGATCGTCGAGGTGCATCGCGCGCTCGTTGATCTCGGGCGCGTGGAGGAGCCGTCGCAGCCGGCGGTTCCGATCCCAAGCTCGGCGCAGCCGGATTACGTCGTTTGCCTTGAGTGCGGGTTTCATGCGCAGATGCTTCGCCGGCATCTGCGCATCGCGCATGGCCTCGATGCCGCCGCTTATCGGACCCGCTGGCGATTGCCGGTGGATTACCCATTGACGGCGCCGGTCTATTCGGCGCGGCGCTCGACGCTCGCCAAGGAGCTCGGTCTCGGACGCCGCGCCGCCTCGAAACCGGGCCCGTCGGCAACCGAGCAGCAGGTGATCCAGCGTCGCGGCCGCCGGCCGCGGCGATCGCCGGCCACATGACGGAGGCCCACCGCATTCCTCGGCCTCGGTCGGCATTGGTATGGATCGCAGGCTCTGGGCGTCATGGGTCGAGCTTCGCTTGCCGGAGTTCAGGATTGGGATGGCGACGTCCTGCATTGAGCAATGCCATGCTTGGCTGCTGCTGATCCTGCCCGGTACGAGCCGCCGCTTACTGCCGAGCAATTCCATGCTCGGCTATGGCCGAACAACGCGATAAGATTATCCGGAATGGAGTGGCTTTGGTCGGCGAAGAGAGCGTGAGTGGGTCACCGGCGGCACCCGCCGCCGGTTCATCAGGAGGACCCACCCATGCGCATCTACATCATCGGCGATGACGGGATCACGCTGTGCCGCGCCGCCCCGGCCACAGCCAATGAGGGCGAGATCGCCGTCGCTTCGAAGGAGGAGCTATACGCAGCGCGACTGAGCGGCAAGCGGCTGCTGGCCTTGTGGAATGCTCTGCCCGGTGTCGAAAGGAGGAAAAAGCTTGGCGACCGCGAGGCGCTGATCGACCAGTTTTGGTCGGCAATCGAGGCCTTGCCGGACCCGGACCAACCGTCCGAGCCGAAGGGACTGTCAAAGCAGACGGCGGTCATCGCCATGCTGCAGCGCTCCGATGGCGCAACCATCGAGGAAGTCGCCAGCGCCATGGGTTGGCAGCGGCACACGGTCCGCGATCTCTTCTCGGAAGCCTTGAAGAAGAAGCTGGGGCTTGCACTTGCTTCGGCCAAAGAGGAGCGCGGCCGGGTCTACCGCCTCGCCGAGCCGGCAAGCGCATGAAACCCGCGCTTTCACGACGGGACGGCTCGCCAGTACACTGGCGGGCCGTCGTCCATTCCCGGTCGCAGCGGCAACCGCAACGACCGAGCCCGAAAGCCGGGCCTGAGCGATATCGAAGCGGAAATCGCCGGCTTGTTCGATCGATCGACACAAGAGCTGCGGCTGGCCTGGTGCAAGCTGCATCGCACCGAACCGCCTGCCGGAGTCAGTCGCGATCTGCTGATCCGAAGCCTTGCCCACGAATTGCAACAGCGCGCCAATGGCCGACCTAATCTCGCGCTGCGTCGCCGTCTGCCGACATCATCGTCTTCAATCCCGAGATACCTGATGGTACTCTCGATGTTCCATCCCCGCCGGAGGGCGCGTGCCTGGATGAAGCGCGGTCTGCCCGTACCGTCCCACCCGCTGCGCGTCTGGCGCATCAGGACGCGGTGCAAGAGCACGGTGTTGGCATAATCGTTTTTCCTAGATTGAGTTGGCTGAACGGAAGCGGCCGCCAGTCAACCGCCCGGTATCGGCAGAACCGTCTGACGGACACTCGCCGATCGCCATTGCGAGAGAAGACCTCGATGGGCAAGCAGCCTATGCGATCGGGCTGAAGGGTGCGGCCTGACGACTGGCAGGATTGTACAAGGAGTCAGGTTCGCACTGGACTCACCGCTGGAGGAGACAGTCTGGTGCGAACTCGTCTCTGAATTCGGTAAAATTCCCTGCTAGCAGGGAATTAACAGGGAATTTCTTCGATGCAGCCTTCCCAACCGCCGGGTGCGGGCCAATTGCAGCAACGAATCCAAAGCGCAAACAGGGAACCAAATCGAGCGATCACGGAAACATTAGATAAGGAAACATCAAAGGAGTTCTTAACGACCCTCAGGAAGGAACAACAAAGTTTTGGCCGTTGACCGATTGGCGATTGACGCCGCAGCTCCGACGTGGTATACAGAT
>JAFASL010000243.1 GCA_019244535.1 Alphaproteobacteria bacterium | reverse complement strand
GGGCTGGTGCTGTTGGTAGAGATCGATCCAGTCAGTCTTCAGCCGCCTGAGGCTCGCCTCGACTTCGGCGATAATGTAGCGCCGCGACGCACCCTGGAACCGGCCCTCGGCGTCCATCGGGCGGGCGAATTTGGTCGCCAATACGAGGTCCTTGCGCCGATCGCCGAGGATCTGCCCGAGACATGTCTCCGAGCTGCCGCGCGGGTCGCCATAGGTATCGGCTTCGTCGAAGAAGGTGACGCCGAGATCGAGCGCCTTGTGAACGACCTTTCTCGTCGCTTCGAAATCGATGCGGCCGCCGAAATTGTTGCAGCCGAGGCCGACGACTGACACGAGAAGGCCGGATCGGCCGAGACTACGCTGCTCCACTGGCGGGGTCCTGGGGCCCGAGGGGCCTTCTCAGCTCGTCCAGCGCAGGACTGCCGCGGCCACTTCGTCGGGTTTGTCAAGCTCGGCGAGATGGCCGGCGCCGGGGATCGCTATGATTTCGGTCTTACCGGAAATGGCGACGGCGAAGCGGTCGACATAGCTGCGCGGCAAGATGCGATCCTGCTCGCCCCGGATCAGCAGGGTCGGCGCCTCGATCAGCGGCAGCCGCTTTTCGAGCCGGCTGTTGCCGAGCGGCCAGAAGGCGCGCGCCGCGGCCTCATTGGCGCGCGTCTGTACGATCGGCCATTCCGGCGAGTTGGCGCCTTCCGGCTCCGCTTTGAGCTGGTTCCAGCGCTCGGGATCGGCGCAGAGCAGCGCCGGCAGCTCGGGCGCGCGCTGCGCCCAAGGGTCGGTCATCGGGTCCTTCTCGTCAAACAGACCCCAGGGCGCAATCAGCGCCAGCCGGCGCACCGTATTGGGCCAGATCGCCCCGACCTCGGCGACGAACGAGGCGCCGATGGAGCTGCCCGCCAGATCAGCGCCTTCGAGCCCGGCCTTTTCCAGCAATTGCCGCACCGCCAGCAGCCAGTCGAGATGACTGTCGAGTACGGTGTGGCCGCGGTCGCCGCCCGGAAAGCCCGGCAATGACGGCACGATCACCGCGCGCTCACGGGCCAATGCATCGAGAAACGGGATCCACCGCGGCAACCCGCCAAAGCCCGCGAGAAATCCGAGCTTCGCTCCCTCGCCTTTCTTCCATACACGGCACGAAAAGCCGTTGATGTCGACCGACAGCTCTTCCGGTTCGCTCACGACCGCCCCCTAATACGCGCCGTCATCCCCGAGATTGCTTTGTCGCTACGCTCCTAGCAATGACGACCAAATTAGGGTGTCATTGCGAGCGGCGCGAAGCAATCCCGATCGACGGTCACGGTAAACAGACCTACTCTGCTGCCAATGCCGTCGGCTGGAAGGGTGCCAATGCCGCCCTCGCGCTCGTCTCCATTGGCTGCGGCCACCAGCGGTCTTCCCATTCCGAGAAGAGCGGCTTCAGCCGCGGCATGACTTTCTCGGCAAACAGCTTGGTGTTGTACTTCGCGAGATCCTTGCCCATGTTGCCGAACTGCAGAAGCAGCATCAGATGACCGACATTGAGGTTGGTCGCCACCTCGGTCAGTTGCGCGACAACCTCGTCCGGCGACCCGATGATGACGTAGCCGCGCTCGACGATGCCATCCATCTCGCGCGCCAGCATCTGGAACTTGTCGGCATATTTTGGCGGCGCCGAGGCATCGGCTGCACGTGAGACCATGCCCTGCACGCCCGAACGCAACGTGGCCTCGCTGGTATAGCCGGGCGGGTTAGCAAAGCGCGCGTCGATGTGCAGGCAGCGCCCGTAGAAATATTCGGCCGGCTCGCGATAGAGCCGGTAGGCCTCCTCGCGCGTCTCGGCGACACCGACCGTCTGCAGGAACCCGGCGTGATACGGGTTCGGCTCCTTGCCGAGCCGCTTCATCTCCTCCCAGAAGCCGCTCATCGTCGTCTGCCCGGCCTTGTAGCCGAAATAGGAGAGGTACGCGTAGACGTGGTCCATCTGCGCGCACCAGCGCCAGGTTTCGACCGAGCCGCCGCCTGGAATCCAGATCGGCGGGCGCGGCTTCTGCACCGGGCGCGGCCAGATGTTGACATAGCGCTGCTGGTTGTAGCGGCCGTTCCAAGCAAAGGTCTCGGGCTCGGTCCACGCCTTCACGACGAGGTCGTGGGCCTCGTAGTAGCGCTCGCGCAGCATGCTCGGGTTCTGACCGTAGGCAAAACAGGTGTCCATCGGCGTGCCGACTGGAAATCCGGCGATCAGCCGTCCGCCGGAGATGCAGTCGATCATCGCGAATTCCTCGGCGACCCGGGTCGGCGGGTTGTAAAGCGCCAGAGAATTGCCCATCACGCAGAGCGCGGTATCGGCCGTGCGCCGCGCCAAAGCCGAGGCGATCAGATTGGGCGACGGCATCAGACCGTAGCCGTTGGAGTGATGCTCGTTAACGCAGACCGCGTCGAAGCCGCATTCGGCGGCGAATTCGAGCTCGTCCATGAAGTCGTTGTACATGAGATGCGCGCGCCGCGGGTCAAACAGCGAGGAATGGATGTCGACCCACACCGACGGGTTCTTCTCCCGGAAGTTGTCCGGAAGCTCGGTATAGGGCATCAGGTGAAACCACATCAGCTTCATGGCTCTTCCTTCCTCCGCGACGGGATGGTGCAGACTGACCGCGAGTGCCGTACGCGTCAAGGCTGAGCCAAACGCTCGGTTGGTTATCGGCGGTGACCGCCGGATCGTGCCAACGGATAAGATCGGCCCAGTGACCAGGAGAGAGCCATGAGCGATGAACTGCCGACCGCCGCCCGCGTTTCCGATCCCGGGATCCGCGCGCTCTATCGCCTCGAAAACCGGTGGCAAGCTTGGCTCGATGTCGAGGCGGCGCTTGCCAAGGCGCAGGAGGAGCTGGGGATCATCTCGAATGGCGCCGCCGCGGCGATCGCGAGGGGCGCGCGGCTGGAACTGCTCGACCGCGCGCGCATCGACGAGGGGTTCGCGCGCACCGGCCACACGATCGTGCCCCTAGTCTGGGAATTGAGTCGGGTCGTCGGCGAACCTTATGGCGGGTGGGTACATTGGGGTGCGACGACGCAGAATATCACGCAGACCGGCGACCTGCTGGTGTTGCGCCAAGCGCACGAGGTCTTCTTGCGCTTGCTTGGCGAGGCGTTGCGGGCGATGGCCGATCTCGCCGAGCGCGGCGCCGATATGCCGATCGCCGGGCGCACGCACGGCCAGCACGCATTGCCGGCGACCTTCGGCTACAAGCCGGCGGTGTGGATCGACGAGATGATCCGCCACGTGCAAAGGCTGCGTGAGATTGCGCCGCGCCTGTTTGTTGCGATGCTCGGCGGCGGCGCCGGCACCTTCGCCTCGCTCGGCGCGCAGGGGCCCGCA
>JAFASL010000230.1 GCA_019244535.1 Alphaproteobacteria bacterium | reverse complement strand
ATTCTTCTTGTGCTTTCATTTCACTCAGTGCTGGCGTATCTGCATTTTCTTCCCGCCGCGCCATCTCCATTCGACAGCCCGCCCTATCTGTGGCGCGCCTTTCCTATTATCGATAGCCAGCGCTGGTTCGGCTTCGATCTCTATTGCGCCTGGCAAGACGTTTTTTTGATGTCGCTGTTCTTCTTTTTGTCCGGACTGTTCGTCTGGCCAAGCCTTTGTCGCAAAGGAACGGCAAGTTTTCTGCACGGCCGGATGCTGCGGCTCGGCGTTCCGTTTGTCCTCGTCGTGGCAGTGCTGATGCCGCCAACCCTGTATCCGACCTACCTCCAGACGGCGATCGACAGAAGTATTTCTGCCTATTGGCGGCATTGGCTGGCTCTGCCGTTTTGGCCCTGCGGACCGATGTGGTTTTTATTGTTATTGCTGGTCGCTGATTTTATCGCCTCCGCTTTCCATCGATTTGCCCCCGCCGTGCCGAATCTTTTGATCCGGCTCTCGGCGAGCGCCGAGGCCAATCCAGCGAGATACATTGCCGCTTTCCTCTGTGTCTCGCTGATTGCCTATGTGCCCTTGGCCTTTGCTTTCACGCCATCGGCTTGGTTCCAGCGCGGGCCATTTGCATTTCAGCTCAGCCGTCCCTTGCATTACGCCGTTTATTTTTTTGCTGGGTTGGGACTGGGTGCCGGCGGCGTCGAACAGGGTCTCCTTGCGGCGGACGGGCCATTGGTTCGGAGGTGGCCGCTCTGGGTCATTGCCGCCGCCCTGTCGCTGCTGGCGTGGATGGGGCTTATGGGTCTCGCTCTGGCGCAAGACAGCTCATATCACCTGGCATTGCAGATCAGCGCTGACCTGAGTTTTGTCTTCGCCTGTTTCGCCAGCTGTTTTGCCGTCCTGGCAACCGTGCTCCGCTTTGCTGCTCGGCGCTTGCCGTTGCTAGCCGGCCTCGGGAGCAGCGCATACGGCATGTATCTGGTGCATTACCCGTTTGTTGTGTGGCTGCAGTTCGCGATGCTCGGCCTCGCTCTCCCGGCCATCATCAAGGGGGCAGTGGTCTTTGGCGGTACCCTGCTCCTCAGCTGGAGCACAGTTGCTGCGCTCCGCTATCTTCCGTCCGTTGCTCACATAATCGGAGCGGAAGGCGCCAGAGGAGCCGCCGCCTCATAGCCCGTCCTTTCTTGCACGAAGGCTCCGACGCGTTCGATTGCGCGGCGCGCCTCCGGGATGAGGGGCACAAACACATGCCAGACGTGCGGCATACGCGGCCATATTTCCAGCTCGACGTGACACCCCGCCGCGCGCATGCGATCGGCCATGCGCACGGCGTCGTCGCGCAATACCTCATCGCTGCCCACTTGGATAAATGTCGGCGGCAGCCCGGCGGGATCGCCATACAGCGGCGAGACATAGGGTGCGCGTGGATCGGCGCCCGCGAGGTAGTCGTTGACGAACAACGGTGGATCATCGGCGCTGAGCATTGGATCGCAGGTGGCGTTCAGTCGCAATGAGGTTCCGGTCAGAGCGAGATCGGTCCACGGGGACAGTGCAACCGCGGCTCCCGGCAGCGGATGGCCCTCGTCGCGCAATCGCAACATAAGCGAAAAGACCAAGCCGCCGCCTGCCGAATCGCCCATGACCGCGATCCGGCTCGGCCTTGTCCCGCGGGTTACCAGCCAATTGTAGGCGGTAAGTGCGTCTTCGAGCGCCGCCGGAAAGGGGTGTTCGGGCGCGAGGCGGTAATCGACGGCCAACACGCGGGCACGAGCCGCCGAGGCGATCCGCCAGGTGAGGTGCCGGTAAAGGTTAGGTGAGCCGATGATGAACGCCCCGCCATGCAAAAACAGAACATGCCGGTCCGGTTCGGAATCGGGGGTGGCAATAATGTCGGCGCCGACCCCGCCCGCATCGATTGCGATGGTCCGGGTGTGCACGGGCGGGTCTGGCACCAGGCGCTCGGCAACGGCGATGAAACGCCGATGCTGCTCGATGGTCAGCTCGCGATGGTTGCGGTGCTTGATCAACCAACGCAAGCCAAACCGCACCAACTCGGATCTGACGCTCACCTGGCTCACCATTCCCTTCTGTTCATCACCAGTCCGACGGCAGCACCAACCTGAGCCGTTGGCGACAAACTTATGCAGATAGAGGCGCGGTGATCGCGCCGCCAGAGCCAGGATCTCATTTTCCCGGTACATCCTTCCGGCACGGGCTCGGGTCAAGTTCCTTTCCAGACGGGACGCCCCGCTGTAGGATGAATGAGTATGGCTCAATGATTTCCAAGAAGACGCCAGCAACAAAGGATCGCAGCATGAAGCATCTGCTGACCGGTGTGGCGATGGTCGCCGCACTCGCATTCTCAGGGCCCGTTTGGGCGCAACCCGCCAGTCCGTCGGGCGGCAACGCTGTGGGGGCGCCGGGTCCAAACCCCGGCGGACCTGGACTCACGCCTTACAATGCTGGTGCCCCGCCTGCCGCGCCGACGGGACGAGGACTTGGTCCAAAGACATCGGGAGGAAACTACATCCCGCCATCAGCGCCACCTGCGGCAATGGCCCCTTCTGCGGGCGCGGCGATGTCGGACACCACCTCGGCAATGCCGCCTCACCATCGGCACATGCGCCATGCCGCGCACGGGAAACCATCGCATCATCCAAGCCGCTTCCCAAACCTGCAGGGCAACGTCGCTAATCAGTTGAACCAGGCGGAACTTCAGCGCCTCCAGGCGGGAAATTTCTCGATGCCCCCGGGTCCCCCGCCGCCCGGCATGGCGCCGCCACCGCCGCCAAGCGCGGCGGCGACGAGAGGTCCCGGCGTGGCGCCGTACAACCGCTAGCCGTATCGACGCAAAAGGGGGGCATACGCCCCCCTTTTTGCCCAGCGCACGGTTTCCGGTTATCTGTTGTTCATTACCGGCTTGCGCGTTGCTTGGCGACTCGTTCCATGTCGTCCAGCAAGTCGTGCAGCGCCTGGTCGGCAACGTATGCCATCTTAGCGAATGCCCGTAAAAAACTGTCGGTGCGCGGTAGTTGAAAGAGCGTCTCATCGCCGTCCTTGCCTTTCGCGGCGCCGACCAAAACGACATTGTCGAACGGTTGCAGCATCAGCTCTTCGAGCGCCTTGCCGGGGCCGGTAACGTACTCGACCACACGATAGCGCTCGGCGTTGCGTGACTCTTGAAGAATTGACATTCGATAGGCGGCGCGCGTCGTCGCAGCTTCGATTAGGGCGCGGGCAAAGGGGCGCAGAAACGTCTCGTCAAACCCCAGGATCGCGGTCGGACGCTCATTACTGACAGAAGAGCGCATCTCCAGGGCGGTCCACAGCGAGGCGCGTCCTCCAAAGTAATCGGCTGAAGCAAGGTCGAGATTGATAGAATCAATCGGCATCGGCGGGCAGATTGAGCGCGGCGATAGAAAGGCGAAACAAGCCGGCTCCCGCTTCAGTGAAATATTCGTAGTCGCTTCGAGGTTCCGGTCGGTAATAGCGGGGGTGTCGGCCATAGCGAACCTGGTTCGGAAAGGCGATGCCTCGGATGACGGCCTCACCTCCCCCGCGGTTTGCGCCACGGGGGGAGCTCCGCCTCCGCGATGATTTTTACGCGGCTTCGGCCGAGTTTGTCAAAATGTAACAGAGGATCTCAGTAATCTGCGGCCTTTGGCCGCTAGTGCCTGCCTAGACCTTCGCTTCACATGATTATCGCCCAAGAATCGCTACAACTGCGATGACTTGTTGCCGAAAGAATATCCACAGTCGATCATGGTAACTGCACCTCCCGACCGAATCGCCCCATCGCATCGGGGCTTTGTGCCGCCGGTTCTCAGGCGGGCCCGCGCTCTATCGATTCATCAGCGGCGAGCCATTCACCTTCGGCCCGCTCTATCAATCGCATCAGCTCCGCGCGGCGCTTAAGCGCGGCGGCGGGCGCAATTCCGCCGCCGGCCGCCCCCAGCGGCACGGCCAGTACACGGTCGATCGCTTCGCGCTCCTCAATGAGCCGGATAATCAATTCCTCCGCGCGGCGTGCGATTTGGCGCAATGGCTCGAGCTCGCGTCGGCGCTCCGCGGCGAGGCGCCGGGCCGCGCGCCGGTCACCCGGTTCCGGATCGCGCGATCGCATTCCGTGAGCCCGTCCGCCGTCGTCGAGCACCTGCCGCTCGTAGTCGTCGAGATCCCCATCGAATGAGCGCACCGTCCCGTCGGCGACGAGCCACAGTCGCTCGGCAACCAGCTCCACCAGGTGCCGGTCATGGCTTACTAGCACCACCGCACCCGGGAAGTCGTTGACTGCCCGCACCAAAGCGTCGCGGCTTTCGATGTCGAGATGGTTGGTCGGCTCGTCTAGGATCAGCAATGCGGGGCTGTCGTATGTCGCAAGAGCCAGGTTCAGCCGCGCCCGCTCTCCGCCGGAGAGGTCGGCGACGCGCGTAAACGCCTTGTCTTGGCCGAAGCCGAAGCTGCCGAGCCGCGCCCGCACTGCTTCGGGCGGCCGGTCGGGCATCAGTGCCGATAGATGATCGAAGGGTGAGGCTTCGGGTTGCATCTCCTCAATCTGGTGCTGCGCGAAAAAGCCGCAGCAGAGCTTGGGCGAGCGGGTGACCTGCCCGGCAACCGGAGCAAGGCGGCCGGCGAGGAGCCGCGCCAAGGTGGTCTTGCCGTTGCCGTTTGCACCGAGCAGCGCAATCCGGTCGTCCGGATCGAGGCGCAGATCGAGCCGTGACAAAACCGGCTTCCCCGGCACATAGCCGACCGCAACCCGGTCGAGCGAAATCAGCGGCGGGCTCAGCTGCGGGGGCTCGGGAAAGATAATGCGCGTCGGCGCTTCTTCGGCCGGCAGGACAATTGGCTCCAGCCTCGCCAGCGCCTTCAGCCGGCTCTGCGCCTGGCGCGCCTTCGACGCCTTGTAGCGAAACCGGTCGACAAAGGCCTGCAATTTCTGCCGCTCGAGCGCCTGCTGCTTCGCCAGCGCTTCGAGGCGCCGCGCCGCTTCTGTGCGGGCCCGCAGATAGGCGTCGAAACCGCCGGAATATGCGGTCAGTTTTCCGTGTTGGAGATGCAGGGTTGTCGTCGTCACCGCGTTGAGAAAGCGCCGATCGTGGCTGACCAATATCAGAGTGCGGCGATAATTGCGCAGAAAGCGCTCGAGCCACAGCGCGGCTTCGAGGTCGAGATGGTTGGTCGGCTCGTCGAGGAGCAGCAAGTCAGGTTCGGCGAACAGCAACGCCGCGAGCGCGACCCGCATCCGCCAGCCCCCCGACAGATCAGAAAGAGGTCGGCGCTGCATTGCCTCGTCGAGGCCGAGCCCGGCGAGGATGCGCGCCGCCCGGCTCGGCGCCGAATGGCCGTCGATCTCGATGAGCCGAGTTTCGATCTCGACGGCGCGCAGCGGCCCGGTGCGGGCCTCCCGCTCCGCAAGCAGCTGGGCGCGCTCGCGATCAGCGGAAAGCACCGTTTCGATCGCGCTCGCCCCCCCGCCCGGTGCTTCCTGTGCGAGAAAGCCGACCCGGCAGCCGCGCGCCAGCTCGATCGAGCCGCCATCGGGCTGAAAGGCGCCGCGGATCAGTTCAAGCAATGTCGATTTGCCGGCGCCGTTGCGGCCGATCAGCCCAACTTTGGCCCCGTCCGGGATCTGCGCGCTCGCTTGGTCGACGAGGGTTCGCCCGGCGATACGATAGGTCACGCCCGACAGGGTCAGCATGGGAAAATCCCGAATCCCCCAAGTCTGGCAGGTAGCGGCGACCCACCGTGAGCCGTACTGGCACAATACGGATCGGCATCTCCGGCTGGAACTACGGCGGCTGGCGTGGGACGTTCTATCCACGCGGTTTGCGGCAGGCTGACGAACTGTCCTACGCAAGCCGGCAGGTCGAGACAATCGAGATCAACGGCACGCATTACTCGCTCCAGCGCCCCGACTCCTTCGCGAAATGGCGTGACCAGACCCCAGAGGGCTTTGTCTTCGCCGTCAAGGGCAGCCGGTTCATCACCCACCTTAAACAGCTGCATGATATAGAGACCCCTCTCGCCAATTTCTTTGCCTCGGGCGTGTTGCGGCTCGAGGAGAAGCTGGGTCCCTTTCTGTGGCAGTTCTCGCCGCGCTTCCGCTTCGACCCGGCGCGGCTCGATTGCTTCTTCGCCCTTTTGCCGCGCGACAGCGAGGCTGCAGCGGCGCTTGCCGAACGGCATGACCGGCGTGTCGCCGGCCGCGCCTGGACGCGCACCGAAGCGAAACGGGAGCTGCGCCACGCGATCGAAATCCGCCATACGAGCTTTCTCGACCCCGCCTTTGTCGCATTGCTGCGACGCCGCGGTTTAGCGCTCGTCTTTGCCGATTCGGTCGCGTGGCCCTATGCCGAGGACATTACCGCCGATTTCGCTTATTTGCGCCTGCACGGCTCCGAGGAACTCTATACAAGCGGCTATTCGCACGAGGCGCTCGATCATTGGGCGGCACGGATCAAGCTGTGGGCGCAAGGTCTGCAGCCCAATGACGCTCGCCTGCTAGCTCCGGCTCTGCCGCCTCCTCGGCGCATCGCTCGCGACGTTTATGTTTATTTCGACAACGACGCAAAGGTCCGCGCCCCCGTCGATGCGCGCTCCCTTCTCGCAAAGCTGGCGGACGATTCCTAACCTCGCCGCCTTGCACCTTGCGTAGAGATGAGGCAAGCTGTCGCACCCGGCGCGAGGCTGTGCAGAACGGGCATGGCCGACCGGGCGAAAGGGAAGATGACGGTCACACGCACCATATGTATAAGGCGCCCGGCGCTGACCGGGGGCGATTAATCGCGTGCGACAAGGCGGTCGGGTTGTGTTCCGATCGCCGAGAGGAGCAGGAGCCTAGTGCAGCCTACCGACATCACCAACCCGGACTATTTCCACAAGGTAGTAGATTGCCAATGGGCGTGCCCGGCGCACACACCGGTGCCGGAATACATTCGGTTGATCGCGGATCGCCGATACACCGACGCTTTTATGGTAAATTGGAAGTCGAATGTCTTCCCGGGCATTCTCGGTCGCACTTGTGACCGGCCGTGCGAGCCCGCCTGCCGGCGCGGCCGGGTCGAGAAAGAGCCGGTGGCGATCTGCCGGCTGAAACGCGTCGCGGCCGACAACAAGGGCGACATCCGGCCCTATCTGCCAGCCATCCCGCGCGAGAAGAACGGTAAGCGCGTCGCGCTGATCGGCGCGGGCCCGGCTTCTCTCACCGTCGCGCGCGATCTGATGCCGCTCGGCTACCACTGCGTGCTGTTCGACGGGGACAGCAAGGGCGGAGGCATGATGCGGACCCAGATCCCGCGTTTTCGCCTGCCGGAATCGGTCACCGACGAAGAGGTCGATCTGATCCTCGACATGGGGGTCGAGACCCGCTTTGGTGAATTTGTCGGCAGCCTGAAGGCGCTGTTGAGCCACGACTGGGATGCGGTTTTTATCGGGTGCGGCGCGCCGCGCGGCCGCGATCTCGACATCCCTGGCCGCCAAGAGGCCTTCGATCACATCCATATCGGCATTGACTGGCTGTCCAGCGTCTCCTTTGGTCATGTCGATAAGATCGGCCGTCGTGTCGTCGTGCTTGGCGGCGGCAATACTGCGATGGATTGCTGCCGTTCGTCGCGCCGCTTGGGCGGCGAAAAGGTCACCGTTGTCGTGCGCAGCGGTTTTGACGAAATGAAGGCCTCGCCCTGGGAAAAAGAGGATGCCATGCACGAGGGCATTCCGATCCTCAACTGGCTGGTGCCTAAGGAATTCACGCATGAGCATGGCCGGCTGACCGGGGTGTTATTCGAGAAAGTAAAAGCCGAATACGACCCGCGGGGCCGCCGCAACCTCGTTCCGACCGGCGAGCCTGATGTCCTCATCGAATGCGACGATTGTTTGATTGCGGTCGGCCAGGAGAACGCCTTTCCGTGGATCGAACGCGATATCGGGATCGAGTTCGACCGCTGGGACATGCCCAAGGTCGATCCGAAGACGATGCAATCGACCCTGTCCAACGTGTTTTTTGGCGGCGATGCGGCCTTCGGGCCAAAGAACATCATCTGGGCCGTAGCGCACGGCCACGACGCCGCAATCTCAATCGACAAATTGTGCAACGGCGAAGATGTCCGCGACCGGCCGCCTCCTGGCGTCACTCTTGTCAGCCAGAAAATGGGCATCCACGAGTGGAGCTACGACAACGACATCTCGAACGACCTCCGTTATCGGGTGCCGCTCAGAGATACCGCAATCGCTC
>JAFASL010000053.1 GCA_019244535.1 Alphaproteobacteria bacterium | reverse complement strand
CTGCTCCGGGTTCGCCTTCCATGGATAGATGCTGACCTGCGCATTGGGCGCGAGATGGGCGCTCTCCAGCGCCACTGCGTAGGGGTGCGCCGGAACGTCGTCGGGCAGGATCAGGATCGGCGTCTGACACTGGCGGACAAAGTCCCGTGTCACGGTGAAGACGAAATCGGCGTTGGTCCGGTACATCTTGTTTAGAAACGCATCGCACATCGCCATCGTGATATCGGGCCGCCGCTCACACAGCCCCGGTGCCCAGCCTTTGATGTTGTTCTGATAAAACAGGTCGGGCATCGTCGGGCGGAAGCCGCTCGGCTGCGCCAATACCGCGGCGACGACGCGCCCGGGCGCGCGCTTCAGCAGGTTCCAAATGAACGGGGCGCCGATGCAGAAGCCCAGCACCATGAATTCGCGGATGCCGAGGTGGTCCATCAGGCCGATATGGTCGTCGGTGTAGGCGTCCCACGGCCGGTCGGTCTCGAGCGGCCCCGAGGACTGGCCGGGGTTGGCGGGCAAGCCGCCAGCCGTCAGGCTCGCTGCAATGGCGTTGCGCAGATCCGCAGCGATGACGCGGTACTCGTGACTGAACTCGTCCAGCGGGTTGAAGGGGTGGCTCGCAAGGCCTGCGATGGTGGAGTTCAATCCGCCGCCGGGGATGACCATCAGCGGGAAGCCGGAGCCGGCCTCTTGGTAATGGATGCGGACCTCGCCCTTTTCGTAAAATGGCATAGCTATTCCTCCGTGATCAGCACGTGACGTTACTGTGCGGCGGCCGCCATCGGCACATGCGCGCGCAGGAAATTGCGCACGCGGCTGATTGTCCGTTCCTTCAGCTCCGGCGGTTCGCGCCACGGGAAGACCGTGATCTCAGCGTTTGGCGCCAATGAGGCGACGTCGATTGAGGTCTGCAGCGGGTGCGACGGCGTGTCGTCCGGCAAGACCAGGATCGGCGTCCGGCAGTTCTTAATGAATTCGCGCGGCACGCTGTAGAGGAAATCCGGCTGCACGCGCCACAAGCTGTGGAAATACTTCTCGATCGCACCCTGCGACACCTCGGGCCGGCGCTTCTTGAAATCGGCCAGCCAATTATCGGTGCTGTGGCGGTACATGACATCGGGGTCTTCCGGGCGATGCCCGACAGTCTGACAGAACACCGCGGCGATGACGCGATTGGGTGCCCGCTGCAGCAGCTTGCCAGCGAAGCAGCCGCCGATGCAGTAGCCCATATAGAAGAATTCGCGAATGCCAAGATGGTCCATCAGCCCGAGCTGGTCGTCGGCGAACGCGTCCCACGCATTCTCGACTGGAACGGGACCGGTCGACTCGCCGCCATTGGCGTTGCGCTGGTCCATCGTGATGCAGCGGAAGTCGTTCTTGAAGGCCTCCATCGCGTTGAACACAACGGTCGGCCAGTTGCTTACCTTGGAGTTCAAGCCGCCGCCGGGAGTGACCAGCAACGGGAAGCCGCTGCCGGTCTCCTCGTAACGGATGCGAACGTCGCCTTTTTCGTAGAACGGCATGGCAATTGCTCCTTGTGGTGTGATCTCAGTGTGGTGTGATCTCAGTGCGGTGTGATCTCAGTGGAAGTAGCGGCCCGAGTCGATGACCATCGTCTGGCCGGTCATTGTCTCGGTGCGGCACATCGTGACGACCATGCCGGCGCAGTCGTCCTTGTCGGCGGGTTTTTTTAAGAGCGAGGTGGTCGCGGAGCGCTCGATCTGTTCGGGGCGGAGATTGGCGGTCGCCCGTGTCCCCTCCAGCAGGCCCGGCGCGACGCAATTTACCAATATCTCCGGCGCCAGGGCCACCGCCATGCAGCGCGTCAGGTGAATGAGGCCCGCCTTCGAGACCGCATAGGCGATAGACGATCCGGTCGGCCCGATCCCCGACACCGACGAGATGTTGACGATGCGGCCCCTGCCCTGCCCCTTCATGACCGGCGCCACCGCCTTGATCAAGCGCATCGGTCCGGTCAAGTTGACGGCAATGATCTTGTCCCACACCTCCATCGTCAGGCTGTCGAGGTCGGGGAACGGGATCGCGATGTTGTACGCGGCATCATTGACGAGGATGTCGAGGCGGCCGAAGCGCCTAGTCACACCGCCGACCACCCGATCGACGGCGGCGCCATCGGTGATGTCGCAGGCAAAGGCCGCGGCGTTCACCTGATGCCGCGACGCGATTTCGTGCGCCACACCTTCCGCCTGATCCCGGCTCTGCGCGTACATGACGGCGATATGCACACCCTCTTTCGCCAGTGCATGACAGATGCGCTGCCCGAGGCCGCCATTGCCGCCCGTCACCAGCGCAACCATGCCGTCGAGGTCCATGAGCGATCTCCCGTTGCCGGGATGAGCGGACGTAGCGCCCCTCCCGCATTCGGCGGGCAGTTTGCTGCCTCGGCCGGGGATTACGCAAGCTCTTGATGACGCTCTTCCGCGGTGGCTCCGGCACCCGCGCAGGCTTCGCGGCGATCCTCCGAAGAGCGCTGAATAGAGGGTTCAGCCGTCAACCAGGCTTTCTGCCGGTAGCTGAGCCTCAGCCGGATGCGTTGGATCTCCCTTGGCGAGAAGTTTCGCGGCGGCGGCAAGCGACACAGTGATGTTGCACGCACGCGTCGTCAATGGACCCAGAATGGGGGCGGCGTCTTCCGGGGTGGCGCTTTGGAAAGCATTGTTGCCGACGACGGGAACGTTGCTGGAGGAGTCTGAGTGCCAATGCTTACCTCGAGGCCATTCCGTAAACATCGTCATCGAGATGTAGTGCGCTGAAGTTCGGCCAGTCCGAGGGTCAATGCCGCTGGGCCAGGCTGCAGGATCAGCGGCGGCTTGATTTTGTGATGAGCGTCTGTTGTGAACTCCCATTGCCCGCTCGAAGCCACTCAGGCAGACCGCTCCTCGGGCCGAGGTTTCGAAAATCGGCAGCACGCAAAGACTGAGCCCGGACAGGCACCGGTTTAACTTGGTGCCTATCCGAGTAGCTCAAATTACTAATTGCTCAAGTCGACCGGGGTAAATTTCTGGACTCGCTTGCCGACGTCTACCTCACCCTCGAAGAAGTTGCCGTGCGAATCAAACTGCGCCACATGCACCCAGTGGAACTCTCCGCACTGATGGCCGCCGTGACCAAACGAACCCATAACCTGACCGTTAGAACGCAGAACTTCCCAGACCACGTTGTTTTCGCCGTCGGGGATCAGCAGGTACTTCTGCCGGGGGTCGTCCGAGAAGGTGATGCCCCACACCCAGCCGTTACCCAGGGTGGCTGGACGGATGAAAGCTTCTTGGAGGAAATGACCGGCCGTTGTGAAGACCTGGTATCGATCGTTCACGCGGTCAGAAGCATAGACCAGACCGTCCCTTGAAAGACTCACGCCGTGAACAGGGTTACGAAATTGCATGTCGACCGGCGCGTTCGGGTCGTAAGGCATTGTGGGACTGTTGTCGATTTGACTTAGCGGAATACCATAGGCACCCCAGCCGCGCTTGAACTGCAGGGTGTTGCGGTCGTACACAACAATGCGCTTATTCAGATACCCGTCAGCAATATAGAGCTCGTTTGCCCGCTCATCCATCGCGAACTGGGCGGGCTGACCAAGAATGCTGGTGTCCTGGTTATCCTCCGGCGGCGCACTGGCGGCGGGGAATACCTGGCCTATCTGCCCAATCAACTTGCCGTCCTGCGTGAACTTGTAGGCGACTCGATCGCCGGCCCCATTGCCGCCAATCCAAACGTAGCCTTGCCTATCGACCAGAATGCCGTGCTCGGAATTCGGCCAACCGGGAATGTATCCCGGCCCGCCCCAGGCGTTGATGACTTCACCGGCTTGGTTGAACTCGATGACCGACGGCGCGGGGACGCAGCATTGCGAACGCTGCGGTTCCTGTACCGCTCCGGTTTCCGAGGTATCGAGCGAACGTGGGCGCTGATACACCCAAACATTGTCGTATTTGTCGATCGCCAGCCCCGCCACCTGTCCCATGATCCAGTTATTCGGCAATGGCTTGGGCCAGTCCGGATCGACTAGATAATGCAACGGGCCTGTATCATATTTTCCTGAACCCCCTTGCGCGTGGGCTATCGGAGCTGCCGCCAACAGAAGAAGAGCCCCCAAAGCGAAAGCTTCGGTAAGCTTCCAGAGGATAGGCCGCTGCGTTTGTCTGCGATTCATTTCCATCTTCCCGTTTCTCCCTCGTAGAGCCGCAAATCCCCCCAGCCGGATGTTCCTCCATATTCTTTCACGCCGCGGGGTCTCAAATATCAGATCGTTCCGCGGACTATTTCAAGTTGTCACTGCTCACTCGCAGTCTCCAAAAAGTGGCGGCGAGCGAATAAATTTTAACCAAGGCTTAATTTACCGTCAACTAACTCCGTCGCGAAGAACGATCGCTAGGCCGCCATTACCGGAGCACGGTCGTCGAACCCCAACGCCTCGATGCCGCCTACGACCAGCGGCGATGATCACTGAAATCAAGGTGATGGTCAGATTGTAAAAGAGCTTGTGAAGTGGGTTCACGAACGCCCAGTCGTAAGCGGCTAGCATCAAGACGCCATCATTCGTGTCGACGAGCGACATGCCGACAGTAAATAACGCGGGGAACACCAGTATCGACCATATCGACAGCCCCTTGACCCGTTGCGCTGCCGAAATGCCGAGAACGCCAATCTCGGTGGCGGTGTCGAAGCCGAGCCCCGACAGAAACCCGAGCGGGTACATGTGCCAGCTCCGGCTCTGTAAGTTGGTCGCCGTCAGCACAATTATGATGGAGCGCAATACGACAACGGTCGAGTGGCCGAGCGCGAAAAATGAACCCCACTGCAAAGCCATAAGCGATGAGCGCCGTGCCAAGGAACAGTTGACGATCGTGAGACGCCGCAACAGCCCATATCCAGACCAGCAAATTTCGCAGCTCGCGCGCCGACAATAACGCCAAGTGTCGCGGTCGGCCCAATCGCGGTCGATTCGCTTGCCGGCCCTGCGGATGAATTCCCGGTGGTCGAGCAGGCCGACCGGCCACTGGGACCCGGCATTCGGTCTGCTCCGGAGCGCTGGCCATCACGCCCTCGGCAGCGGCACGACAGCGCCGCAATCCACTGGCGGCGTGCAGAACTTCGTCCACGCGTCCATCAATTGCCGCCGTTTCTGGAACAAATCACCGCGCCTATAGGCGGCCTGCACTTTATCGCTCGCGCCGATAACCTCGCAGGTGCAACCTGCCGTCAAGATGGCTCGAATTTAGCCATTTTTGGGAACAGGCCGGGACAGTCAGGAACAGCTAAATGGCGGAGAGGGAGGCTGTAGAATAATCCCGCTTCTCGGTTACGCTAAGCACTCTGCCATAACCGCTTCGAGGCAATCGCGGCACCTTCGGCCATTGCGCGCAGTTTCTTGAACGAGATGTCTGG
>JAFASL010000959.1 GCA_019244535.1 Alphaproteobacteria bacterium | reverse complement strand
AATGGGTTGAGAGAGGAATTTGCCGGCCGAGGGATCATCTGGGTGCTGCATCGGGCGAGCCTCGCCCGGAATTTCGATCGCGCTCTCATTTTGAGCGGCGGCAAGTTGGAAGAGCAAGGTAGGGTATCGGAATTGCAAGGTAACGGTTCGCTGATGTCCTTACTGGTCGCGGCCGAATGAAGGAACCAATGGCAAGACGAACCCGAGGAGGGAGGAAATGAGCCTCAAACAGGAATTCGAACTGCTTCGGCGTGTCCCGTTCTTTGCAGAGATCGAGCCCTCGAAGCTGAAGCTGCTGGCGTTCATGAGCGAGCGGGTCGGGTTCGATCCCGGCAAGAATCTGATGCGGCAAGGCGACCAGGCAGACGCGGCCTATCTGATTATCGACGGGCGAGCGGAGGTCATTCTGGAAACTTCGGCCGGGCCGATAGTCGTGGCCACGCTCGGCGCCCATGAGATTGTCGGCGAAATGGGCATATTGGGTAATGTGCCCCGCGCGGCCACCGTCCGCGCCAAAGACCGGGTCATCGCGCTGCGCATATCGAAGGAGCCGTTCATGCGCATGGTGCGTGAGTTCCCGAACATGGCGGTCTCGATCATGCAAGAGTTGGCGCAGCGTGTTGAATCGACGAACAATCAGCTGCGTGCCGCTCTCGCCGAATTGAAAAAATTGCGCGAAACCACCGGCGTTGCCGCATACCGGTGAGCCGGCTGGATAGCTTTATTCGACGGCTCAAGGCGCAGCGCGCTTGCCTCGAACTGGCGTCCCATCTGGTTGCGGGTCTGGATGGTGAGGTACTGGAGCTAGGCCTCGGTAACGGCCGGACCTACGATCACCTTCGAACGCTGTTCCCGCATCGCAAAATCTATGTCTGCGAGCGCACCGTTGCAGTCCATCCCGACTGTGTTCCGCCACCTGAACTTCTGTTGCTGGGCGATATGCGCGAGACGCTGCCCGCCCTCCGCGCCCAACTCGCCAACCGCGTGGTGCTGGCCCATCTCGATCCCGGAAATGGCGAAAGCGCGGCAAGCAAAGCGCTTGCCGACGAACTCACGCTGCTGATCTGCCCACTCCTGCAGCTGAACGGAGTGCTGGTCAGCGAGCCAGCCATAGCTGCCGACCAGTTGAGCCCCCTTCCGTTGCCGGGCGGGATCGAGCCGGGAAGGTATAATCTATACCGGCGTGTCAGCTGCCGATCGCCACCATTACCGGAACATGGTCCGACGCCTTGCTCCAACCGCGACTGTCACGGTGCACGCGCGCCTCGCTGAGCGCGGCGACGAGAGTTGGGCTGACCCAGATATGATCGAGTCGCCGCCCGCGATTTGAAGCTGACCAGTCGCGGGCGCGGTAGCTCCACCAAGTGTACAAACGCTCCTGCGGCGGCACGAAGTGGCGCACCGCATCGACAAAAGCGCCCGCTTGCTGCAATCGTCCGAGCCGCTCCACCTCCACCGGGGTGTGGCTGACCACCGACAAGAGCTGCTTATGCGACCACACGTCCGTCTCCAACGGTGCGATGTTGAGATCGCCCACCGCAACCATGGCAGACCCATTCTGCCGCTCTTCCCTAAACCAGGTCGTAATCTCGTCGAGAAACTGCAATTTGTGGGCAAATTTGGGGTTCGCCTCTGGATCCGGAACATCGCCGCCTGCTGGAACATAGATATTATGCAGCTCAATGCCGCCAGGCAGCTCGGCGACAGCATGCCGGCAATCGGTGCGGTTGCACCAGGCTCTAGTTCCAGCCGACGCAAACGGCGTGCGCGACAGGATCGCCACCCCGTTATACCCCTTCATTCCGTGGACTAGCATATGGCGATAGCCGAGCGCCTCAAACATGTCGCGCGGGAAGCGCTCGTCGGGGGTCTTGGTTTCCTGCAAGCATAGGACGTCCGGCGACCACTCCGCCACGAGTTGCCGGACATTGTCGACGCGTAGCCGGATCGAGTTGATGTTCCAACTGACCACACGCAGCATCAGGGCGTTGCTGCCTGTTTGCGTTCGCGGACTACGCGGGTTCGCAAAAGCATTGGCGCCCGGTCGGGGGGGAAGACCGGGCGCCTGCATGTCAGAAGCGTTTGGGGGAAATCGGGCCCGCAGGGGAAACGGGACCGCTCTAAAGAGAGTTTGGTAACTCTCTCCGCTTCCGAGTGATGCAGATGGGGTGCAGGCGAAGGAAAACAAACTTCCGTTTGTGCATATCGGGCTCCGCGAAAACGCATGCGCCTATCCGGAACTATTCCGAATTCAATCACGCCGCGCGCGGGTTGACGACCGTTCGCGCGAGGGCTTCACGGCGGCAAGCCTCGGCAAATATGGCAAATAACGCCCTCGACAATGGATTCTCGAGCACTCTGTATTCAGGGTGCCATTGCACGCCGACGACAAACCGGGCGTCAGGGAGATTGACCGCTTCGATTTGACCGTCGGGCGCAACCGCTTCGACGCGAAGCGTTGACCCGAGTCGATCGATTCCTTGCGAGTGTAGTGAATTCACCATCACTTCC
>JAFASL010000837.1 GCA_019244535.1 Alphaproteobacteria bacterium | reverse complement strand
CCTCGCTCGGCGAGGTCGCAGCCGGCACCAGGTCGATCAGCGCCGACCCGGCGCGCAGTTGCACGAGCCGCGGCTGCTGCAATTCGCGTTCGACGTGGCAGCCCAGCACCCGTTGATAAAACCCGATCGCCCGGTCGGGGTCGCCGACGCGAAGCACGACGTGGTCGAGCCCGGCTATGCGGACTCCCTCCCCGGCATGCGATGCAGCCCTCGTCTCGACAGTTCCAGCGTCTGGCATTGTCGGCTCCTCCCGTTCGCAGTGGATTTACTCTACCGCGAATTGGCGGAGCCGACAGCGGGATTATTGCGCCGTGGGCTGCGGCGCCTGTGTGGCAGTTGGCTGGGTGGCCGCGTGGCGCGGGTGCTGATTGCGCCAGGCGCGCAGCTCGGCGCGGTCGAGAACACCGTCGTGGTCGGTGTCCATCTGGTCGAACCGGGTCGCGGCACGCTGTGCTGCCCGGTCCTTGGCGCGTTGGA
Organism: Alphaproteobacteria bacterium; assembly: GCA_019244535.1. GTDB lineage: Bacteria > Pseudomonadota > Alphaproteobacteria > ATCC43930 > CGMCC-115725 > AP-15. The sequence goes on along the minus strand of JAFASL010000837.1, from coordinate 15,427 downwards.
TGAATTGGTCCCGTGTGATGCCGCCACTGCCGGCGGGAGCGGAAGGCGCTGCGGCGGTGCTCTCGGCGGCGGCGATTTGCGGCGCTGTTTGCGCGAGGGCAGCCGCCGGGGCGAGAGACAGCACGGCCAAGGCTGCAATGACAGTTGAACGCATCTGATACGACCTTAGATTGTTAATAAATAGAATATACTTCATTTTGCGTGCATAAGCAAGCCCGGGTTGCGCCCCGCTCATGTGCTCTGCGCAAAAACGCGGGGCTTCAGGGCCCGCTTTGCTGTGAAAGAGCGGCTGCGAAGGAGTACAGTATTGCCCGGCACCCTTCGACACTGGAGCGGGGAAAACAATATGCAATACCGCAGGATCTCGGCCGACTGCCATCTCGACATGCCGTGGATGCCGCCCGACCTGTTCACCTCGCAAGCGCGGCGCGAGTTCAAGGACCGCATGCCCTACGTCGAGGACGGTCCGGACGGGCCGCAATGGGTCGCCAAAAACGGCGCCAATTTCGGCCTCCTCTACGGCGTCGGCCCAGGCGGCGCAAAGCACGTTCCAGGGCAGAACGTCCGCGTCGACATCATGGCCGAGCGCGGCCTCTATGAAGACGCCAAGAAAGGCAAGGCCCGCTGCAGCGACCCGCATCTGCGCCTCGAGGACATGGAGGCCGACGGCGTCGACGCCGAGGTCATCTACGGCGTCCTCGGCACCGCGTCCAAGCTCAACGACGCCGAGGCCTCGAACGAGGTTCTGCGCATCTATAACGACTGGCTGAAGGACTTCTGCAGCCACTACCCGGACCGCCAGATCGGCCTCGCGTGCCTGCCCTATGGCAGCGTCGAGCAGGCGGTCGAGGAGGTCCGGCGCGTCGCGAAGATGGGGCTCAAAGGCCTCGAATTGTCGTGCTCGTGGGACATGGAGCCGATGTGGCACCCGAGCTGGGAGCCGTTCTGGAAGGCGGTCGACGAGGTGCAATTGCCACTGCATTTCCACACATTCCCGACGACCCCGCCGCGCGCCCGCCAGGAGGCGCCGAATGTCCGCCGTGCGGCAATGTTCACCGGCGTATCGGCATTCCAGATGGGGCTCATCCACATCATCGCCGGGATGATCGGGGCCGGCGTGTTCGACCGTTATCCGCGGCTCAAAGTATCGTTTGGCGAGAGCGGCGCCGGCTGGCTCGCCTATGCGCTGCACCGCATGGATTTCGAGTTCGAGGACCGCTTCCGCGATCTGATGAAATTGAAGCCCAGCGAGTACTGGCGCCGTCAGTGCAAGTGCACCTTCCAGTTCGACCCGATCAGCACCAAACTGGTCGACGAGATCGGCGTCGAGACGATGATGTGGGGCTCCGACTACCCGCACACCGACGGCATCTGGCCCGAATCCTCCAAATATATCGAGGAGCAATTCGCCGGCCTCTCGCCCGAAATCGTGCACAAGATCACCTGCGAGAACGCCGCCAAATTCTATAACCTGATCAATTGACGCGATGCACCATCCCGGGACGGCCGAGATCATGGGTCATCAGACGCGTCTTCGAAACATTAGTCGAACTTGGAGCGGGTTCCCGCACGCGGCGATCGTTTTTGTATCGTCCTACTCGAACCGGATATCGGGAGCGTCCGCCAATAGCCCAGCCTGCCCGGAATGGTTATGAACCGATAGGCGGTAGCGTCGCCACAAGCAGCGAACGGAGAATGCGTTTCATGGAGCCTATCCTCCGGTTGGCGGATGGGGATCAGGCTTTTGCCGTGAGCGGCGGAGCCACTCGTCGAGACCGATATGGCCGAGGCGCGCCTCGCCCAACGGCACGAGCGAGCGCTCCTCGACCCAGCCGCCCCAGTATCGGGCTTCGGGGTCGCGCACCACCTGGCGCGGGTCGCCGACCGCCCTCAGATAGCGGGCGACGATTTCGTTGAACGGCGCTCGTTCCGGGCCGGCGATCTCGACAATGCCGTTGCGCGGCGCCGCGAGCGCCACCTCGGCGACGATCGGCGCAATGTCGTCCGCCGCGATGGGCTGGAACAGGACAGACGGCAGCCTGACGGTGTTTCCCTCCGCGGCTGAATCGGCAATGCCGCCCAAAAATTCCAGGAACTGGGTCGCGCGGATAACGGTGTAGGGGATGCTGGAGGCGACGATCAGTTTTTCTTGTGCGAGTTTGGCGCGGAAATAGCCATTGTCGCTCCGGTCGATCCCGACGATCGACAGTGCCACATGGTGACGGACGCCCGCGGCGGCATCGGCCGCGAGCAGGTTGCGCCCGGAGGTCTCGAAGAACTCGAGCACCGCCTTGTCTTCGAATGACGGCGAGTTGGTGAGGTCGATCACCACCTGCCCACCGGCCGTGGCCGCTTTGAGGCCCTCGCCGGTGATGCTGTTGACGCCGCTACTGGGCGAAGCGGCGACGACCTCGTGGCCACCTTGGCGCAGAATGCCGACGGTCTTCGAGCCGATCAGCCCGGTGCCGCCGATGACGACGATCTTCATGCCTCGTCTCCTGGTTCGGCGCATGCGAGGATGCGTACGCTGCCTAGGGTGAGGTAACGCACGGTGATGCGGCAGGGTCGCGAAGGGATTTCCGCCCTCGCGCTGATTCCGATGTCCGCTTTTCACCCACTCGGCCCGCTCCGACGCCGCCAGCAGGCCCCTTTGCGATCTGCGGCCGGTCCGGGGTCCTGACGCGGACACGGCAACGCCAAAATTGCCGCATTCGCATGATGAATTGCGGCCTCGAATTCGCAACCGAGGGTCGACGCATTGATACGAGGGAAAATGAATGCCTGTAGATTGCGTGCAAGCATCCCGCCGTGCCGTGCGCACCCGGTCGAGCTCGGCGTGACGACGGTTCGCGGCGCGGCCGATCTCGCCGGCACGTTAGCGGCGGTCACGACGGCGGGGCTGCAGCGCGTGATCCCGCCGGGGGAGGCAGCGAAGCTGGCGCGGGTCGTCGAGATCTTTGTGCGGGTGGTCGAGACGAGCGCCTTCGAGGAGCGGCCGCGGGATCAGGAAGAGGCCCATGCCGCGCGCGCGTGACGGCCGGCTCGCCCGGCTCGCAGCCGAGAGCACGCGCCGCGATTCCGCGCTCGACGTCGATTACTCCACGTTGAGCGCTTGGCACAGGGTTCGTGCATTCGTGCGAGACGGCCTGCTGCGGGCCGGGATTGACCCGGAGTGCGCGGCCGCACTGCGGCAAGGCCCGGCCGCCGGCGAAATGGCCGAACTGCACACGAAGACTGGGGATTACACTGAGCCCGCGGGCGAGGCGGCGGCCGAGCATGCCGGTCTGGCGGGCGAATTCAGGGCCAGGATCGCCGGCATCGCCCGGCGTTTCGCGGATGGGCACCAGCCCGATTTCGCCTCCGCCTCGCTCGCGGAGCTGCTCGCCTGGTGTTTCTATCGGAGAGGGTCTTGCGATCGGTGAGCTTCTCGGGCACACCGCCTTTGCCGCGTCGGTGAGGATCGCGGCAAAGCGATGCAATGAGGGCTCCAAATGACCGATTGGATTTTGCGCGGCGGCGACGTCATCGACGGCAGCGGCCGGCCTCGCTGGCGCGCCGATGTCGCGATCGCCGGTGACCGCATCGCCGCGGTGGGGACGCTCGGCAGGGTCGCGGGTGCGCGCGAAGTGGATGTGAGCGGCAAGATTGTCGCGCCCGGCTTTATAGACGTGCACACGCATGACGACCGCGCGCTCTTTGCCACGCCGGAGATGTCGGCCAAGGCAAGCCAGGGCGTCACGACGGTGGTAACCGGAAATTGCGGTATCAGCCTCGCGCCGTTATTGCTCGATGAGACACCGCCGCCGCCTCTCGACCTGATCGGCGACAGCGCCGATTACCGCTACGGGCGGTTTGCCGGCTATCTCGACGCGCTCGACGCTGCGCCGCCGGCGGTCAACGCGGCCTGCCTCGTCGGGCATTCAACTTTGCGGGTCGGCGCGATGAGCGCGCTCGACCGGCCGGCGCGCGATGCCGAGCTGGCGCAGATGGGCAAGCGGCTGCAGGAAGCGCTCGATGCGGGCGCCATCGGCATGTCCAGCGGGCTCGCCTATGCGCCGGCCGCGGGCGCGCCTGCTGCGGAGATCGAGGCGCTGGCCCGCCTGCTGCAGCCCGTTGGGGCACTTTATACGACCCATATGCGCAACGAAGGCGCCGCCGTCCTCGACAGCCTCGAAGAGAGCTTCGCGGCCGGGCGTGCCGCCGGCGTGCCGGTCGTGATCTCGCACCACAAGACGATCGGGCGGGATAATTTCGGGCGCACCTCGGAGACCTTACCGGTCATCGCCGCAGCAATTGCCCGCCAGGAGGTCGGGCTCGACGCCTATCCCTATATCGCCTCCTCGACCGTACTGAGCGCGGCGCAGGCCGAGCGGGCGCTCAAAGTGCTCGTGACCTGGTCAAAGAGCGCACCCGAGCAGGCTGGGCGCGAGCTTTCGACGATCGCCGCGGATTGGGGGGTCAGCGAAAGGGAGGCGGTCGACCGGCTGCAGCCGGCGGGCGGGGTGTACTGGACGATGGACGAGGCCGATGTGCAGCGGGTATTGCGGTTCGAGCACACGATGATCGGCTCGGACGGGCTGCCGCACGATTCGCACCCGCATCCGCGGTTATGGGGCGCGTTTCCGCGGGTTCTCGGCCATTACAGCCGCGAGCTCGGGCTGTTTCCGCTCGAGGAGGCGGTACGCCGCATGACCGGTCTCTCGGCCGCCCGGTTCGGTCTGACCGGCCGCGGCACGCTGAGCCCCGGCGCTTATGCCGACGTGACGGTCTTCGACCCGGCGGCAATCACCGACCGCGCGACCTTCGAGGCGCCGATGACCCCCGCCGCCGGCATCGAGCACGTCTTTGTCAACGGCCGCCCTGTCTGGACGGGCAGCAAGCCGACCGGCGAGCGCTCGGGCCGCGCTTTGCGGCGCCAACAGATGCAGGCGGAGGCGCGGTAACGGAAAAACCCTCTCCGACCTTTAGGGGGGAGAGGGAGGGGCCCGCGCAGCGGGAGGGTGAGGTGGGCTACGAACCGGTGCGGATCATCTCGACGACGACGCTGCGCGCGACCTCGCGCAACAGTCGACCATCCTCCTCCGGCGTGGCGGCCGGGGGGATACCCGATACGACCCGGTCATGGGCGTAGGTCACGATTGTTCCGCCATTGACCCTACTCGGATGCGTCGGGTCGGTGCCCTCCTGCACCGCCCGGATGTTCCGCCGCAGCAGGCTGCGCATCATCGTCACGCCGCGGTCGGTCGAGGCGAGGTGCTCGAGACCGTGGCGGGCCATGCCGTCATGAATGCTGACCTGCGCGTCGTAATCTCCGGGCACCCGCTGGCGGTCCTCGTAGGTGCGGCTCGCATCCTGGCCGAAGCCCGCGCCGCGCCGCGGCTGATGACCTTCGGGCGCCCGGTAATAGCCGATCTGCATCGTGTGGGTGTCGTCGAGCGGGACCGCCCAGGTCGTCGCCGCCGGGCGGTTGATTACCGTGCGCTTGGCCATCGGGTCGGCGTTTGGCGGAAACTGGTGGATGTTGGGTGGGATGAAGTCGGCGACCCGCACCCAGACGCGGTCACCTTGCCGGCGGGTGTCGATATAGACCATGCCGGCCGGGGTCTCCATCCAGTCCCATTCGCCGAGCGCCCCGAGGTCCTCGGTGAAGCCCTGGCTGCCGGGCAAGGTATGGAGAAAGGCGAGATGCGCCGGATCCATGCTGTTTTCCTTGACCTGCAGCCAGTTGCACTCCCAGAGGGTGGGGGCGCGGGCGACCATGCGGTAGCCGGGCAGGTCATAGGTGTCGAAGACCGGGAAATCGGGCTGCTTTTCGGGCGGGCCCATGTAAGCGAAGACCAGACCCTGGTATTCGCGCACCGGATAGGCGCCATGGAAGAGGCGGTCCTTCAACGTGCTGTCGGCCGGCTCTCCGGGGGTCTCGAGGATCGTGCCGTCTACGTCAAACAGCCACCCGTGATAGCAGCAGCGGATCCCCTTGTCGGAAACCAGGCCGAATTCGAGCGAGGTCCCGCGGTGCGGACAGTGCAGCTCGAGGAGGCCTACCGCGCCGCTGCGGTCGCGAAACGCGACGAGGTCCTCGCCCATGATGCGCAAGCGACGCGGCAGGTCGCGCAACTCGTCGGACAGGATGACCGGCTGCCAGAACCGCCGCAGGTATTCGCCGCAGGGCGTGCCCGGCCCGACTCGGGTGAGTTCCTCGTCGTCGGCCGGGCGTTCGCGGTGGTGATATGCGCTGTAGGCTGTGTTCAGAAACGGTGCTCGGTCCGGCATCGCGTTCCTCCTTGTGGTTTAGCGGGCGAGATCGCTGGCGAGCGAAAACGCCGAATCCCGGCCGACCTGGCCGCGGTAGATCTGCAGGTTTTCGAGCACCCGCTGCACATAGTTCCGCGTCTCGTTGATCGGGATCATCTCGATCCAGTCCACCATGTCGATGCTGCCGCCGCGCGGATCGCCGTAATCGCGGATCCACTGCCGAACCCGGCTCGGGCCGGCATTGTAGGACGCGATCGCCAGCGCGTAGGAGCCGCCGAAATCTTCGATCAGGGTCTCGAGATAGGCGCGCCCGAGAATGACGTTGTAGATCCCGTCGGCGGTCAGCCGGTCGGCCGAGAACGGCAGTTGCAACTTGTTTGCGATAAAGCTCGCGGTCGCCGGCATCAGCTGCATTAAGCCGCGCGCTCCGACGCGGCTGACGGCGTCCCGTTCGAACGCGCTTTCCTGGCGCACTACCGCGAACAGCAGCGAATGCTCGGCGGTGCCGCCATCCGGCACCTCCGTTACCGGATAGCCGTGGATCATCAGCGGGGTCCCGGCCTCGATGGCGCGCTTGGCTATGCCGATCGCGAGGTCAATGCGACCGTTCGCTTCGGCAAGGCTCGCAAGCATCGCCAGCTTCGCCGGGGTTTTGGCCTTGTCGGCCATGTGGAGCAGGAAAATCTTGCCGTGCGCCTGGTCGCCAAGTTCGAAGAAAATCCGGGCGGCGCGGACCACTTCGTCATCGTTGAATTGGGCCAGCTCGGCGGCGGCTGGCACGGGCTCGGGTACGGGGCGCGGCGGCGCATCGTGCCCGAGCTGATGCGCCGCCAGTTGCCCATAGAATGTGGCCATGTGATCGGCCCCAGCGGCATACCATTTCGCTGCAAGCTCGGGCTTCCCTTCCGCCTCGGCGGCCCTTCCCCCCCAATACCCCGCCCGCGACTTGGCGTATGGGGTGTCGACCCGCGTCAGGATGCGGGAGAAGTGCTCAAAGGCGAGCGCCGGGTTTTTCATATAGTGCAGCGCAATATAGCCCAGCAGGAACTGGGCGTCGGAGAACGCGTTTCCCTCGATCAAGCCATGCTGCTCGACGAGGCGGTAAGCGAGTTCGGCATTGCCGCCGGCAAGAACCCGCCGGGCGATCGCCTGCCGCTCCGCCCACCATGCCGCTGGCCGAACAAGGTCGTTCGGCTGGCGCAGCAAGATCTGCACGGCGGCGTCGGTCATGTCCTTCTTGCGCCGCCAGCGCAGCTGCTCGAAGACGAGCCCCGGATCGGCACGCAGCCGCGGAGGCACCCGCGCGACCAACACCTCGGCATTCGCGGCTTGTGCGGCAAGCGCCAGGCGCGCCTGCGCCAAGAGGCGGTAGTCCGGGGGCAATATCGCCAGCATTCGATGCGCCGCCTCGACCTGGCCGTCCCACAGCAGGCGGTCGGTGCGCTGCGCATGATCCTCGGGTCGCAGCGCGTCGGCATGGCGGGCGAGAAACCCCTTTTCGTCAAGAGGGCCGAAATCGGCGGTAATCCATGCGGCCCGCAAAGCGGCCGTGCCGTTTTCCAAATCGCCGGAATTTATCGTTATTTCTGCTTGCCGGACCTTGCCTATGGCGCTGACCGGCGGATAGCGCTTGAACCATCCGGCGGCGACCTCGTCCGATTCGGCGGCCAAGGCCTCTTCGGCGTGCTTGCGCAAAGATTTTTGTCCCGGCCAGTCGGGGTTTTTCTCGATAAACCCGGCGATGTCGGGGAAGCGGCCGGGAGCGCCCGGCCGGGCATAGTCCATCCACCGCAACATCTTGAGCGGCAGGGGGTCCTCCGCCCCCGCAGCGGCGGCGTAAGCACGCGGCCAGTCGGCGCCCTGTGCGGCGGCGAGCGCCGAGCGCATCGCCTCCAGATCGGCCGCCGGCAGGGTCTGGCCGGCAACCGCTCGGGCGCCAAGCGCAAAGGCCAGCAAGACGGCCGCGAGCAATCCGCGGAAAACCGGCGGCAAGTTTGGTCGGACTCCTGCGCTGAATCAAAGATGGGACAAAGCCTGACTTACGGCTTTTCTGCATCTGGAGCAACCCCGGTAACCATCTTCGGCGCCGCTCCTGCACCATGTCCTTCCGGCGCTGTTGAAGCCGGTCACAGCGAGGACTATCGTCAATCGGCAATGCCGCAATCCCGGAGGAAGCGATGTTCAAGGGATCGCTCGTCGCGCTGATCACGCCGTTTCGCGACCACGAGCTGGACGAGGGCGCATTTCAAGAGCATGTGGCTTGGCAGATCGACCAGGGAACCCACGGTCTGGTGCCTTGCGGCACAACCGGGGAATCCCCGGCGCTCGCCGATGCCGAGCAAAAGCGGCTGGTGAGCCTCTGTGTCGACGTCGCCAAAGCCAAGCGGGTCCCAGTAATCGCGGGGACCGGCACCAACTCGACGGAGCACACGATTGCGTTGACGCGCCAAGCCAAAGAGGCGGGTGCCGACGCGGCGCTGATTGTCTGCCCCTATTACAACAAACCGACACAGGAAGGTCTTTACCAGCACTTCAAGACGATCCACGACGCGGTCGATCTGCCCATCATTATTTATAATATCCCGGGGCGGTCGTCGGTCGACATGACGAACTCGACGATGGCACGTCTCGCCAAATTGCCGAACATCGTCGGGGTCAAGGATGCCACCAACGACCTCGCGCGGCCCTTGCGCATGCGGGTCGATATCGGCGCAGGGTTTTGCCTGCTGTCGGGGGAGGACGCCACTTCCGTTGCCTACCTCGCGCAGGGCGGCGACGGTTGCATCTCGGTGACCGCCGATGTCGCACCACGGCTCTGCTCGGAAATGCACGAGTCTTGGCAGCGGGGCGATGTCGGGTCGGTGCGCGAGATTAATCAGCGGCTGATCCCACTGCATGACGCGCTCTTTGCCGAGACCAGCCCGGCTCCGGTGAAGTATGCCGCATCTCTGCTCGGCCGCTGCACCGCCGAGGTGCGTCAGCCTCTATGGCAGGTCACGCCCGAGACGCAGGAGAGAGTGCGGCAGGCGATGCGGAGCGCCGGTTTGCTCAACTGATGCGGGCGGCTGACCGATACGTCGCGCAGAACCGGCGAGCCCGCCACGACTACCTGATCGAGGACACGCTGGAGGCGGGGGTCGTCCTGCAGGGCACCGAGGTCAAAGTGCTGCGCCAGGGACAGGCCAGCATCGCGGAGGCCTATGCGGACGAAGAGGCGGGCGAGCTATACCTCGTCAATGCGAATATCCCGGAATACTCGGCCTCCGCCCACTTCAATCATCAGCCCCGGCGGCCGCGCAAGCTGTTGCTGCATCGTAAGCAGATGAACCGGCTGCTCGGCGCGATCCGGCGCGACGGTTTTACGGTTGTCCCGCTCTCCATCTATTTCAACGACCGAGGCCGCGCCAAAGTCGAGCTCGGTCTCGCTCGAGGAAAGCGCAAGGCCGACAAGCGTCAGGCTGAGAAGCAGCGCGACTGGCAGCGCAGTCGGGCCCGCATCCTGCGCGAGCAAAATGCCTAAGTCTGAGCGTATTGATTTGACGCTTGACTTAGGTGGCCGCTTAGCTCGGAAAATATTGTTTCGAACATCTGGGGACTGAGCTTTCCCGTATTCGTGTTGAGCCGAGAGCAGTGATAGCTGTCGGCAAGAGTCAGCCCGCCGGGAAGGACATGGATTCGGCCATGCTCAAAGGGGAAAAGAGCCCGGCGAAGACCGAGCGTCGCGATGACCGCTTGATGCGCGATCGCGCCAAGAGCGAGGATCGCACGGAGCCGCGGCATCGCGCCGATCTCGGTGGCTAGAAACCGGGCGCAATTCGCAACCTCGCTCGGCTCGGGCCTGTTCTGAGGCGGCACGCAGCGGACCGCATTGGTGATGCGAACGCGCCGAAGCTCCAGCCCGTCTTCCGGATGGGCGCCATATTCACCCTCGGCGAACCCGAACTTGCCCAAAGTCGCATAGAGCAACCCCCCGGCGTAATCACCTGTGAAAGGACGCCCGGTCCGGTTGGCGCCGCGCAAACCTGGGGCGAGACCGACGATCAGCAATTCGGCTCGACTATCTCCGAAAGGCGGAACCGGCCCATTGAACCACTCCGGGTTGGCTGCCCGCTGAGCTTCCCTGAAAGCCACGAGGCGTGGGCAGAGGAGGCAATCCCGCGGCGGCGGCGCCTCCGCGGCGGCGATTGTCACGCTTCGTCCACCGGTTCGGCACGGGCGCGGTTTATCTCCTCTCTGACGTGGTGGTTGCGCATGATGCTGGGCGCCAAGTCCTGCAGTTCGATGAAGTTGTCCGCCTGGCGGCGCAGATCGTCAGAGACCATCGGGGGCGAGGAACGTATCGTCGAGACCACCGACACACGAACTCCCTTTCGCTGCACAGCCTCGACAAGCCTTCTGAAATCTCCATCCCCCGAGAAAAGGATTGCGTGATCGATATGCGCCGCCATTTCGAGCATGTCGATCGCCAACTCAATGTCCATGTTGCCTTTGACGCGCCGCCGTCCTACGGCGTCCGTAAATTCTTTCGTTGGCTTGGTGACCATCGCATAGCCGTTGTAGTCGAGCCAATCGACCAGCGGTCTGATGGGGGAATACTCTTGATCCTCGACGAGAGCGGTATAGTAGAACGCCCGAATCAGCCGTCCCTTGGTGCTAAACAATTCGAGCAGCCTGCGATAATCTATATCGAAGGCGAGACCTCGGGCAGCTGAATAGAGGTTAGCTCCGTCTATGAAAATCGCGAGCCGCTCTTCGGGATAGAAAATCATCGGTCAAATGCTCCTTCATATCGATAATGTAGGCGAAGTGTCTTACACTGCGCATGCCGGGTCAAGCCGCGAACCTGTTGAGCAATCCCGTTGATTCTGATCGGAATTGGCGGAAATCTGCCAAGCCCTCGATTTGGGCTACCGATCGATACGCTATCCGCTGCGCTGGCGGCGTTGGAAACGGAGGACGTCAAAGTCCTGGAGCGCTCCGCGTGGTACCATACAGAGCCCGTTCCCCGCTCCGAACAGCCCTGGTTTATCAACGCGGTCGTCTCTGTGGCGACGCAACTAGGTCCCGAAAGGCTGCTCGCGGCGCTACAGGCAACCGAGGCGCAATTTGGACGCGTTCGTGGAGAACTGAACGCCTCACGCGTGCTCGATCTTGATATTCTCGACTACCGCGCCGAGAGAACAGATACTCCATCCTTGGTTTTGCCTCATCCCAGGCTGCACCAGCGCCGTTTTGTTTTGCTGCCGATTGCAGAAATAGCGCCGGATTGGCGGCATCCCATTCTCGCGCTGACAGCGCAGCAACTGCTTGCTCGCCTGTCCTCCGACCAGCAGGTCGCGCGTCTCCCATGCTGATCCAGGTCGGGCCCTCCGATTGTGCGCCACTGACGAGGCGGTTATAAACCTGCGCGACAAACAGGATCCTTGATGAATTCGTTCGAAGCGGCGCGCTTTCATATGATCGAGAGCCAACTCCGACCCAATAAGGTGTCTGACGGCCGGGTGCTTGACGCCTTCGCCAGCATAAGACGCGAGCTTTTCCTGCCCGAGCATCTTCGCCCTGTGGCCTATATCGATGAAGATTTGCCGCTTGGCGGCGGACGGTACTTGATGCAGCCGATGATCACCGCTCGCCTTCTGCAGGCGGCATCGATCGCCCCCACGGAGATTGCGCTGATAATAGGCGCCGGAACAGGATACGAGGCGGCCCTTACCGCAATGCTCGCTCGAAACGTCTTTGCTCTCGAAGAGGATCTCGAACTGGCCCGCCGTGCGCGCGCCGCGCTCGTCGAACATGCCATCGCCTCGGTTAGCGTCGTCGAAGGCCCATTGCGCGAAGGCCATCGGGCGCGAGCCCCATACGACGTAATCCTGTTCGGCGGAGCGGTTGCCGACCTGCCGCCGAACATCGTCGCACAGCTCGCCGAAGGCGGGCGGCTTGTTGCTGTCGTCAGGGGAGAGCAGGCGATGGGTCGAGCAACGTTAACGACACGGACTGGCGGAGTGGTTTCGCGCCGCGTTATATTTGACGCCGCTACTCATCTGCTACCAGGCTTCGCACCAAAGCCCGCGTTTGCGTTCTGCTGAAATCCTGAGCTGGAGCGCAGGAAACATGTCCGAAAACCGGTTCGCCGGTCCAACCCGCCCACCTCCGAGCCCGGATCGATCGCTCGGCAGCGGCGGTCTGACACAAATGACGAGAGTCGGTTTGCTCGCAGCCTTTACGCTTGCGCTAACCGTCGCGTCGGCACGATCGCAGACGCTAACAGACGCCCTCGCCGAGGCTTACAACACAAATCCGCAACTGCTAGCTCAACGCGCCTTGTTGCGTGCGACGGACGAACAAGTCCCGCAGGCGTTATCGTTCTGGCGCCCGACGGTCAACTTCACCGGACAGGTCGGCGGCACTAGAGTCGGGATCATTCCGCCGAGCACCACCGGCCGCAGCGCCTATACGACCTTTTATCAGAACAGCCTCAACCTCCAGGCGTCCCAGCCGGTCTACCGCGGCGGTCGAACCGAAGCGCAGACCCGGCAGGCGATCAACACGGTTGAATCGACGCGGGCTCAGACCCTAGCCGTCGAGACAACCGTCTTCCAATCCGTTGCCATGGCCTATCTCGACGTGGTTCGTGATCAGGCGCTGGTCGAGGTCGATAGAAACAACGTCGAAGTGCTGCGCAAGCAGCTCGAAGCGACGCAGGACCGCTTCCGTGTCGGCGAAGTGACCCGGACCGATGTCGCACAGGCTGAATCGGCGCTTGCACAAGCCCAGGGTACGCTGGTCGCGCAGCAAGGGACGCTTGAGATCAGCCGAGCCGAATACGTCCGCGCCGTCGGTCATTCGCCGGGCCGGCTCTTATTGCCGCGCGATCGTCCAGTACTGCCAGCCACGCGGGAAGAGGCCCTGACCCTTGCCGCTAGTAGCAACTTCAATGTGGTTTCGGCGACGTTTGCGGAACTCGCTGCCCGCGACAACATAGACGTAGTGCGCGGCCAATTGTTGCCGCAGATCTCGTTGGTCGGCACTCTCAACCGCTCGCTCGCTCCCGCAGCCACATTGAGCAACACCAGAGAGCAGTCGGCCGCAATAGTAGCCCAGATGACGATGCCCCTTTACGAAGGCGGGGCGATTTATTCACAGACACGGCAAGCCCAACAAACCGTCGGGCAACGGCGCAGTCAGGTCGACGACGCGCGCCGGGCGGCGGTTCAGACCGCGACGCAGTTCTGGTCGACCCTGCAGGCCGGCCGCGCCAGTATCGCGTCTTTCGCGGCAGCGGTTCGCGCGGCTCAGATCGCCCTCGAAGGGGTGCAGCAGGAGGCGCTTGTCGGCACCCGCACGACGCTGGACGTACTTATCCAAAACCAACAGCTGCTGACGACGCAGTCCCAGCTGATCACTGCGCAACACGATGCGGCACTTGCGGAGTTCAACTTGGCGGCAGCTGTCGGCCGGCTGATCGCGTCCGAACTAAACCTCCCGGTCAAGCTCTACGATGTGGAACAGCACTACAAGGAGGTCAAAGACAGATGGATCGGCTTCCGCGGCGGTCTTTCCGAGTGAGGTGACGCACCGGAGCAGTTCCGCTGGCAAATCCTGTTTGAGGTGCCTAGCTTAGGGCAAGACTCAGCTCAACGGTGCCTCGATGCCGGACAACATCAAACCGCCGTCGGAACCCTCCATGGAAGAGATCATCGCCTCTATAAGCCGCATCATAACCGAAGATCATAAGCCCGCAGAGGTTCCCCGCCCCGTACCAGCCGAGAGGAGCGACATCCTTGAGCTGACCGACGTCGTCAACGAGGACGGCTCGGTTAGTCGACTGAAGCCGGCGGCCGGAGGTTCGGGAGGAATGGTCACCGGTTCGGAAGGGGGGGCGAAGCCGGCAATGACGCAGGCCACCACCTCGACCGGCCCGGAGCCGCCTCAGTTGAAGGGCGGTACGAAGCCAGAGCAGGGTCGCGACCGCTTTCTATCCTCCGCGACTTCGGGAGCCGCCGCCGCGGCGTTTGCTCAGCTCGGCGCTTTGCCGCGCGAGCGGCGCAAGCAAGGGGAGCTGCCGCTTGGCGGCGCCGACCGAACCCTTGAAGACGTGATACGCGAGCTGCTAGCGCCGATGCTGCAGAGTTGGCTTGACCAGAATCTTCCGGGGATAGTCGAGCGGCTCGTGCGCGAGGAGATTTCACGCGTCGTCGGTGAGGCAGGCCTGCGCTGACCCCGGCGCAGCTTGAGACCGGACGGCAAATCGGCCTCGGTCTTGCGCAGTCGGCAAGCTGCGGACAACAGTTCGAATACGGACAATTCGAATAATGCTGGATAAAACCTACGAACCGGCAGCGATGGAGGCGCGGCGCTACGCGTTATGGGAGCGCTCGGGCGCGTTCGCCGCCGACCCGGACAGCGACAAGCCGCCCTACACAATCATGATGCCGCCCCCGAATGTGACGGGAAGCCTGCACATGGGGCATGCGCCATACACGTTGCAGGATCTGCTGGTCCGGTATCAACGGATGCGCGGCCGCGACGTGCTGTGGCAACCGGGCACCGATCATGCCGGGATTGCGACCGAGATCGTCGTCACCAACCAGCTCGCCGACGAAGGCGAGAGCAAGCAGGCGCTGGGGCGGGCTGGCTTTGTCGCGCGTGTTTGGGAATGGAAGGAGCAATCGGGGGGCGCCATTACCCGGCAGCTGCGCCGTCTCGGTGCCTCGCCGGACTGGAGCCGTGAGCGCTTCACGATGGACCCCGGGCTTGCGGCCGCGGTCCGCCGCGTCTTTGTAACGCTTTATCGCGAAGGGCTCGTCTACCGGGACAAGCGGCTGGTCAACTGGGACCCGGTGATGCACACCGTGATCTCGGATCTCGAAGTAGAAAACCGCGAGATCAAGGGGTCGCTATGGCATATCCGCTATCCGGTAGCGGATATGCCTGACCGATTTATCGTCGTGGCCACAACCCGGCCCGAAACGCTGCTCGGCGACAGTGGCGTTGCGGTCCACCCGAACGATCCGCGATTTGCCGATCTGGTTGGAAAATCCGTGCGGCTCCCGCTTACCGGTCGCCTCGTGTCCATCGTCGCCGACGAGCATGCGGACCCGGAGACCGGCAGCGGCGCGGTCAAGATCACACCGGCTCACGATTTTGCCGATTTCGAAGTCGGTCGGCGGCA
>JAFASL010000824.1 GCA_019244535.1 Alphaproteobacteria bacterium | reverse complement strand
CGATCCTTGCGGCCGCGCCAGCCGGCATTGCGCTTGCCGCCCCATTCTTGTTGATCGGGCCGGCACGCGCCGCCAAACAGTACGGCCCGGGCGTCACCGACACCGAGATCAAGCTCGGCAATACTTGCTTCTACAGCGGGCCGGCCTCGTCATACGGTACCATCGGCAAGGCCGAGACCGCCTATTTCAAGATGCTGAACGACCAGGGCGGGGTGAACGGCCGCAAGATCATCTTTCTGTCCTATGACGACGCCTATTCACCGCCCAAGACAGTCGAGCAGACGCGTAAGCTGGTCGAAGAGGACGGCGTCTTACTGATGTTGAACCCGCTCGGCACCCCGACCAACACCGCGATCCAGCACTACCTGAACCAGAAAAAAGTGCCGCAGCTGTTTGCCGCCACTGGTGCAACCAAATGGGACGACCCGAAACACTTCCCCTGGACAATCGGCTGGCAGCCCAACTATCAGATGGAAGGGCGCGCCTATGCTGCCTATGTCCTGGAGCACAAGCCGGACGGCAAAGTCGGCGTGCTCTATCAGAACGACGATTTCGGCAAGGACTATCTGAAGGGCGTCAAAGACGGCCTCGGCGACAAGGCAAAGTCGACGATCGTCGTCGAGGCCTCCTACGAGACGACCGATCCGACTATCGACTCGCAGATCATCGGCATGAAGTCGGCCGGCGTCGATGTCTTTGTCAATACGGCTATCCCGAAATTCGCCGCGCAGGCGATCCGCAAGGCCGTCGAACTCGAATGGAAGCCGCTGCACATTTTGAGCGGCATCGGCAATTCGGTCGCCGCCACGCTGAAGCCAGCCGGCCTGGAAAACGCCAAGGATATCGTCTCCGACTTTTTCCTGAAGGACCCGACCGACCCGCAATGGAAGGACGACCAGGGCTACAAGGACTGGGTCGCCTTCATGGACAAATACTACCCGGAGGGCGACAAGAGCGATGTCGGCAACGTCGTCGGGCCCAGCTTTGCGCAGACCTTCGTGCAGGTGGTCAAGCAATGCGGGGACGAGCTGACCCGCGAGAACGTCATGAAGCAGGCGGCCAACCTGCATGACTTCAGGGTGCCGATGCTGCTGCCGGGGATCACGATCAATACGAGCCCGACCGATTTCGCGCCGATCAAGCAGATTCAGATGGCCCGCTTCGATGGCGAGCGTTGGCAGCTGTTCGGCCCGCTGATCAACGGCGCGGTCAACGGTTGAAGGCGGGGATCCCGGGCGAGCATCGATATGGGCGTCCTGCGCCGGCTGGGACTGGTCGGTGCCGGGATCTGCCTGCTGTGGCTCGGTGGTCTCGTCTGGTTTGCCACGCCGCCTGCGGACGAATCATCGGCGGCGCCGACCGATGCCATCGTCGTGCTCACCGGGGGAAGCCTGCGGCTGCAGAGCGGCATCGACCTTCTGCGCGAAGGAAAAGGCCAAAAACTGTTTGTCTCCGGCGTCAACCAGCAGGTCGATCTCGATGATCTGTTGCGCGCCTTGGGCAATGTGCCTGATTGGGCACTGTGCTGCATTGTAATCGGCCATAAGGCCGATAACACCTTCGGCAATGCCCAGGAGACGGCGCACTGGGTTCGCAGCCAAGGCTTTCGCAGCCTGCGCCTCGTCACTGCGTGGTATCACATGCCGCGCAGTCTGCTCGAGTTCGACCGCGCATTACCGGAGACCGACATCGTGGCGCACCCGGTTTTTCCCGATCGGGTAATGAGGGAGCATTGGTGGACACAGCGGGGCACCGCCGTGCTACTGGTCACCGAGTACGTCAAATTTCTCGCGGCACTGTCGCGTCCTCTTCTCGAATGGCGGAAATCAACGGTGGCAGGCCCATCCGAGGCTGAGCGAGCCGAGGCGCGACTGTGAGCTGGGTGAGGGCGCTCGCCTTCAATCTCATCGCTATTGCTTGGACCGCGACCATCGGGACGCTTGGGCTGCCCTTTCTGCTCGCCCCTCGAGCCATGGCGATGCGGTTTGGACGGTTCTGGGCAAAAAGCGTGCTGGTTTTGCTCAAGCTCATCGTCGGGCTGAGCCATGAGATACGCGGCCTCGAGCGCATTCCGCGCGGCGGCTGCATCATCGCGATGAAGCATCAATCCGCCTGGGATACTCTGATACTGCCGGTCGTGCTCGGCGACCCCGCGGTGGTGCTGAAACGCGAATTGCTCTTGCTGCCGTTTTTCGGTTGGTATGCGGCGCGCGCCGGCTCGATTGCGATCGACCGAAGGGCCGGCGCCGGCGCATTGCGCCGGATGCTCGCCCAAGCTCGGCCAGTTGCCGTCTCGGGGCGGCCGATCGTCATTTTTCCGGAAGGGACGCGGGTCGCTCCGGGGGAGCGTCGTTCCTATCAGCCGGGCGTCGCCGCGCTCTACCAGGCGCTGGCGTTGCCGATGGTCCCGGCTGCTGTCAATTCCGGCCTCTATTGGGGCCGCCGCAGCTTTCTCAAGCGCAAGGGCCGCATCATCCTCGAATTTCTCGAGCCGATCCCTCCGGGGCGTACCCGCCCGCGGCTAATGGCCGAACTCGAACGGCGCATCGAGACCGCCACCGCCGCACTGTTGCGCGAGGGAATGAGCACGATCAACGCCCGGCCGCACCGGCAAGGAGGTTACGTTGGGGCCTCGGAATGATTTGTCTTGGGCTCCGGAAACCAGTCTTCGTCGCCGCTACTGATAATCTGTTCGAGGGTGTAGGGGCATTCTGCCGGTAATCGGCTCAAAAATCCTGGCACGTCGCGCTCCAGCCGGCGCACGAGCCGCAGCGCCATCCGGTAACGGGCCGGCAGATCGAGCTTCGCCAAAATGCTTCGCGTCAGAAATTTGTCCAGCTGCAGGCGCCACTCGACAATTTCGTCACGCCAATGATCCATTGGTTGACCGGGCCCAGAAAACTCGATTTTCAAGAAATGCTCGATAATGTGCTCGCAAAGCGATTGCGCCGCGCGGAGACCGCTACGTCCCAAATCTT
>JAFASL010000795.1 GCA_019244535.1 Alphaproteobacteria bacterium | reverse complement strand
ACGCCGGCGCATCAAACGGGTGCCGGTCGTCGACGGCGAAGCGCTGCTCGGCATTGTCAGCCGCGCCGATCTGCTTCGATCTCTATTGGGCATCCTCGACGCGCAACATGCCGAGACGCGCTCCGACGACGAAATCCTCGAACGCATCGAGGCCGAGCTGGCGAAGGCCGCGTGGGTGCCGCGAGACGGGCTGTCGATCTCGGTAAAGGACGGCGTCGTCGATCTCAATGGCGTCATCCTCGATGAGAAGGAACGGGAAGCACTGCGCGTCGCCGCCGAGAACGTGCCTGGTGTCAAAGCCGTCGAAGACCATCTCGTCTGGGTGGAACCGGTGTCCGGGACGGTGATCGAACCAACGCCGAAAGAGCGGACCGTAAGAGATCGGTAAGTGGGAGTGAAACGATGCGAATTCTGCTAGCGGGATGCGTCCTTGCCCTGGGATTGACCGCGGGCCTCGGGACTGCAGCTGCTGCCGTCTTGCCGCCGAGCAATAGCACTATCGGCGCGCCATCCCCAAATATGCCGATCGCCTCGCACAAATGCGGCCAGGGGCAGTACTGGGTCCCGAGCGGTTACGCCAAGCACGGCAAGTACCGGGCTGGCCACTGCGCTCCCAAGTGAGTTAGGCGGCGCTGCTCGTCGGACCGCGAATGGCGGCCGCCGACTGCGCTGCGTCGATCGCGTGGAGGACGCGTTGCAAGTCGGAAAACCGGAATGGCTTTTCGAGGAGCGGCGGCGGCCGAGACGCCTGGTCAGGGAGGAAATCCCGCCCGGTCAAGGTGACGGTGGGGATCCCGCGCGCCGCGCAGCTTCTGCTCAAGCCCATCGCTTCTTCGCTGCGCAGTACCAGATCGGTGACAAGGACATCGACAGGCGAAGTCGCGAGCCAAACCTCGGCCTCGATAACATTCTCGCAGGGGACGACGTCGTGGCCGAACTCTGCGAGAATACCCGCGATGAACTCGCGAATTGCTCGATCGGGCTCGGTAAGGAGAATGCGCGCCATCGACTGCTTCGATCTGACGAATTCACGCTGCGGACATCGAACCTCGTATGGTTTAAGAACGCGTAAAGAGGTGTGCGGCTCCGGTTGGTTCCATTGCGCAGCGGGGCGCGACCGCGGAAGGAGGCTTCGATGCGGCCATCGGTGACGAAAAGCGGGGCGGCCTGTGGCGCGGAGATTGGATTTGATCTCGCACAAGACATCGACGACCCGACTTTTCGCGAGATCGAATGCATTTTTCACGATAACATCGTTGTCGTCTTCCGCGGACAGCAGCTCTCAAACGAGCGGCATATCGAATTCAGCTCGCGCTTTGGCGAGCTCGAGATCCATATCGTGAAGAAGTACCTGCTTCCGGGCTTTCCGCAGATTCTGCTGATTTCCAATATCCGCAACGAAGCCGGCGAGCACATTGGCCTCGCCGATGCAGGCTTCACCTGGCACACGGACACCTCCTACCGGCGGCGGCCAAGCCGCTGCTCGCTGCTCTACGCCAAGGAGGTGCCGCATCGCGACGGTGTGCCGCTCGGCGACACGGTCTTTGCGAACACGATTGCCGCCTACGAGGCGCTGCCGGAACCAACAAAGCGGCGGATCGAGGGACGCAAAGCCATCCACCGTTACTCCGCCCGGCGGCGGGTCGCCGATAGTCCGCGACCCAAGCTGACCGCAGAGCAGCTCTCCGAAACCCCCGACATCGCCCATCCGATCGTCCGCACCCACCCTTACACCGGCCGCAAGTCTCTCTACGTGACCGCCGGCGAGTGCATCGGGATCGAGGGCATGCCGGAAGATGAGGCGGTGGATCTGATCGCCGAGCTCGATGCCCATTGCGTGCGGCCGGAGTTTCTTTATCGCCACAAATGGCAGGTCGGCGACCTGTTGATGTGGGACAACGCCACCGCGATGCATCTCGCGATCTGCGACTACGCATTGCCGCAGCGGCGCCTGATGCATCGCACAACGGTAATCGGGACTGTCCCGTTTTAGGGGGGACGAAATGCTGGCGCAAATCAGCCGGGCCGCGATGACGCCGGTGTGGCTTGCCCAGCTAGCCACCGGCACGAAATCGTTCGAGCGCAATCCCGTCATCGGCAGCCGTCGGCTCAATGAATGGGGCCTTCATGCGAGGCGCGTCCGGCTGGCTTACCAGCTCGCGCAGGCTCGCCGGCGCAGGCTTGCCGATCTCGTCTCGGCTAGGGACCGAGAGGCATTCGATAGAGATGGATTTGTGCTCCGTCCGAACTTTCTCCCGGAGGAGCAATTCGCGGCACTGGTCGCCCAGGTCCGCGCGTATCGTGGGCCGTTGCGCGAGATCTCCGAGGGCGACACGGTCATGCGCAAGATCGCGCTGGACCGAAAAACCCTGGCTGCCATCCCGATGCTGAGCGCGGCACTGCAGTCGCATGATTGGCGCGGGCTCATCCGCTACGCCGGCAGCCGCGATGCCGAGCCGGTGGTATGGATCCAGAGCATCCTGCGCCATGCCTGCCCGGGTCCGGAGGATCCGCAGACATTCTTGCACGCCGACACCTTTCACCCAACCGTGAAAGCGTGGTTGTTTCTCACCGATGTCGCCGCGGATGCCGGGCCGTTCACCTATGTTCCCGGTTCGCATCGGCTGACCGAGCGGCGGCTCGAGTGGGAGCGGCGCATGAGCCTTTCCGCACGGTTTTCCCCGAACGCCGAGGATCGGCAGGGATCATTCCGCATCGACCCGGCCGAGCTCGAACCCCTTGGCCTGCCGCCGCCGCGCGCGTTTGCGGTTCCCGCCAACACGCTCATTGTCGCCGATACCTTCGGCTTCCATGCGCGCGGGCCAAGCGAGCGCCCGTCACTGCGCGTCGAGATCTGGGCTTATGGCCGGCGCAGTCCGTTTCCGTCGCCTGCCGCCCTCGTCCCTTGGACCACGGCCGCGTTGGGTCGGCGCAGCGTGTTGTCTTGGGGTTTGGGCGACCTTCTCGAACGCGCAGGCATAAAGCAACATGCCTGGCGGGCGCGAACCGGGGTCTCGGCCTTCGACCTGCCGTGGGAAACCACCGGTAGCTCAGAGCCGGCGTTCGGCAGCTCACTGGTGTTGTGATCCGAACCGTTCTCGGGCTAACGCCGCGCCGGCGCTCAGCGCTGCCAATTTTCCGATCGCGACCGAGCGGTCCATCGGCGCCATTCCGCAATTCGTGCAAGGATAAAGCCGCTCTGGCGCGACAAAAGGCAGAGCTCGCTCGATCGTCGCGATGACCTCTTCCGAGGTCTCGATGCGCTCGCTCGCCACGTCGATCGCTCCGAGCAGGACATCCTTGCCTTTCAGCAATCCCAGTAGGTTAATCGGGACTTTCGCGCCGGCGCATTCCACCGAGACCTGATCGATCCGGCTCGCGGCGAGCGCCGGAAATATCCCCTCGTATTGCCGCCACTCGGCGCCGAGCGTGGATTTCCAATCGATATTGGCCTTGATCCCGTAGCCATAGCAGATGTGCACAGCCGTCTTGCACTCCAGGCCTTCGGCCGCCCGCTCGCGGGCCTCTTCGTTCAACTCCGCCGCGAACGCCATGGCCAGGCTTGGTTTGTCGCCGTAATGCGCATCGGCGAGTGTGTCGACGATGGTCATCGGCCCCGGCAATGTGAATTTGAGGCTGCGCCGCGTGTGGGCGCGCGCTATCTCGGCCTCGAAGCGGTGAACGCTGCCGGCGCGCCTGATCGGCCCGGTGACGGTCGGCACTTCGGCGTCGTAGCGGTTATTGCGGATCCCCATTGTGACCCGCCGGCCAAAATC
>JAFASL010000728.1 GCA_019244535.1 Alphaproteobacteria bacterium | reverse complement strand
TGCCTAATGTTTGATTTCGCTACCACCAAAGCGCCGGCTGATCAATATCGACGCGGTTTCTTAATCCCTTTGAAAATTTGAGCTGCGCTCCGGGCTGACAATGGCGGTCACGTCGGCAAGGAGCTGTGCGACAATATCGCGCGCGAGATCGCGCGTTACGAATACCAGCCGGGACCGCCGGTCACCGTCCGGCCAATCCTCGAGCTCGACCGGCGGATGGAACACGTGCTGCACCGCATGCACGACCACCGGCCCGCGGCATTCCTCGATCGCGACAAGACCTTTGACGCGCAGAAGGTCGGGACCGCGCAATGCCGTCAGCACAGCCATTGCCTGTTCGAAAGCCGCCCAGGGCAGCGGCCCGTCGAAGATCAGCGCGAAGCTGCGGAGCCCGTGAGTATGTTCGGCCCCGCCGAGGTTGAACCCCTCGCGCGGCGCCGCAGGCTCGGCGAGCAGGAAGGACGCCTCGATTTCACCTCCGACGGCGATAGCGATAGGCGCGGCGTTCAGCGCACCAAGTTGCTCTATTAAGCGCCGGGTTGCCGCGGCGCCGGCGAGATCGCTCTTGGTGACGACGATGCGGTCGGCAAGGGCGGCCTGCTTCTTCGCCTCCGGCATACGCGCAATGTTCCGCTCGCCATTGACGGCATCGACAACCGAGATCAGCGCTTGCAGATGGAACTCGCGGCCGAGCCCCCGGTCGGTCGCAAAGGTCTGAAGGATCGGACCGGGATCGGCGAGGCCCGAGGTCTCGATCACGACCCGGTCGAAACTCGGGACTGCGCCGCGCGCGCGATCGGCAAACAGCTCCCGTAAGGTCTCCTGTAGATCCGTGCGGACATTGCAGCACAGGCACCCATTGCCCAGCAGCACAGTAACGTCGCTGCTCGACCGCAACAGCGCGTTGTCGATGCCGACCTCGCCATATTCGTTGACGACGATCGCCGTATTGGCCCCTTCGGGCTTTTCGAGCAGCGCGCGGATCAGCGTCGTCTTTCCCGAGCCGAGGAAGCCGGAGACTACAACGACGGGCAACCGGGTCCCGCGCGTCCGTCGCTGGCGGCGGCCGAAGAGCGCGGCGTCCTTGCCGCCGAACAGCGCTTCCGGCCCGGGCTCAGAAATCCATTTCGAGGGTATAGAGCCCTCCGACATGACGATCGACGGTGTAGACGACCTGGCGCTCGTCGACAAAAACGTCGTTTATCTGGATCGCGCCGCTCGGCGCGCCGCGCGGCGGCTCCGGCACGAAATAGCCGATTTCCGCCGGTTGGTACGGATTTGACGTGTCGTAGGCGCGCAAACCGCCGTTGAAATAGGTCGCCAGCACGACGCGGTCCGACTTCCACGCATTCGGCTTCGGCAGGTTTTCGTAGAGGTTGTGCGCGCCATAGCGGGCGCCGCGTCTTTGATAGGTGTTGAGCGGCGGCAGCGGGCAGGTGGCGATCGGGACCGGGTTGGTTTCGGTGCGCCCATCGACGACCCAGACGAGCTTCGGCCAGTCGGCCCCCTCGGTGCGCACGCATTCGTCGCTGACGATGAGGAGGTTGCGGTCGAAAAACGGCACGACGGTATGCGTGAAGCCGTGATAGGGCGGGTGGTAATCCCAGCGCGAGATCATCTTCGGCCGGCTCTTGTCGGAGATGTCGAGAATGACCATCCCGCCGTCGATATAGCCAAGATAGGCGCGGTCCGGGCGCTCGGGATAGACATTCGTGTTGTGCGGACGAAAGCCGGTGTCGGCGCCCTCGGGATGGCGCGGCGGCGGCGGCTCGCTGTCGCCCTGCTTAGTGCCGGGAAGCCACCAACGGCCGACCTCGACCGGCTTCGAAGGGTTCTTGACGTCGATGATCCGGTAGAACTGGTCGTCCTTCGGGTGAGTCGGCGTGAAATCCGGCGCGCTCGAGCTCATGTGGATGTACTCGCCGTCGGCGAACCACAGCTGGTGCACGCCGCGCGAATGCGGGCCGGAACAGTCGAAAAAGGTGATCGAGCGCGGGTTTTCCGGCACCGAGATGTCAAACAGCTCGAACCCGGCGGGCTGAAGACCCTGCTCCTTGGTTTGATAGGCGACCGCCATGATGTCGCCGACCGTCTCCAGCGAATTCGAGCGCATGTGGGATTGCGGCAGATCAGCCCGCGCGACGATCTTCGGGGCGCGCGGGTCGCTGACATCGACGGCGGTGAAGTTCTTCGGCGCGCTCTCGTGCGCCAGCCACAGGATGCGGCGTCCATCCTTGGCGATCTGGATCGACATGCCCTCGCCAATCCCGCCGAACCCATCGAGCTCGTGATGCGCGAGCTGCCGAAAATTCCAAATCGCCGTGTCCGCCATCTGTTGGTCCCTTGCCGCTATGGTCCTCTGTGGTATTGACGGATCGAATCATTCTCGGCGGGGAACCGTCAAGTGTCCCGTCGTCCAGCTTCGGTTTGCCCCAACGAGGGCCGCATGGAATTTGGCGTCCAGTTTTTTCCCGACGTGAAGCCGGAGCAGAGATCCGGCGCCGAATATTTTCGGGATGCGCTCACTCTCACCGAAGAGGCGGAGAAGCTCGGGTTCACTCACATCCGCATCGTCGAGCATTATTTTCATCACTACGGCGGCTACAGCCCCAACCCGATGATCTTCCTGGCGGCCGCCGCGCAACGCACGCAGCGTGCGCGCCTGGTGACAGGCGCAGTATTGCCGGTCTTCAATCATCCGCTGAAGCTCGCCGGCGAAATCGGCATGCTGGACGCAATCAGCGGCGGCCGCCTCGAGGTCGGGTTTGCCCGCGCCTTTCTGCCCCACGAATTCCGCCGGTTCGGCCGATCTCCGGATGAATCGGTGGCTCGCTTTCGCGAGGGCATCGAACAGGTCGAATTGCTGCTGACCTGCGAGAACGTCACTCAGCGCGGCCGGTTTCACACGATCGAGAGCACGACATCGCTGCCGCGGCCAACCCAAAGACCGCGTCCGAAATTCTATGTCGCCGCGTTGAATACCCCGGACTCCTTCGCCTTCGCCGGAGAGCGGGGATATTCGGTGATGGCGATTCCGCTTGGTGGCGCCGCCATGCGGCCGCTGCTAGGCGCCTACCGCGATGCTTGGAAGGCGGCGGGCCATCCCGGGAAGGGCGAGGTCATGCTGGCCTTCCATATGTTCTGCGATGCCGATGCGGAGCGCGCGCGCACAATCGCCTGCCCGCTCGTCGACGAGTATCTGCGTTCCCTGGTCGAGGCCGCCTGCGACTGGTTGGACGGCGAAACTTCGCGGGACTATCCCGGCTACGAAAAGGTGATCGAGAAGCTCCGGCAATCGCGGGCGGCTGACCAGATTGCTTCGAATGCCGCCTGGATCGGCTCACCCAATGAAATCATTGCTCAGATCCGCCATACACAGAGGGAATTCGGCGGCTACGAGCACGCCTCGCTGCAAGTCAATTTCAACATGATTTCGCTGGAGGACGCGCTCTCGTCGATGCGGCTGTTCGCCCAGAAGGTCATGCCGCACTTTACCGGCGCAGGGTAGTCTGTTTGCTATAAGCCGCCACTTCTGAAGGGAAGGAGCCATGCGAAAATTCATTATCGAGCGCGAGCTGCCGGCGATTGGCAGCGCCGAGCGCCAAGCCCTGCGCGAGGCCGCGCAAAAGTCGAATGCGACTCTCAAGGAGCTCGGCCCCGACATTCAATGGGTCGAAAGCTACGTCGCCAACGACAAGACGTTTTGCGTTTATCTGGCGCGAGACGAGGCGATCATCCACGAGCACGCCAAGCGCAGCGGCTTCCCGGCGAACAAAATCACCGAAGTTCGCCGGATGATCGACCCGACAACCGCCACCGAATGACGTTGACCTGTCGCCCCCGCGAAAACGGGGGCCAGGGCTGCGAATGGGGCTGCCGCCCCTGGATACCCGCTTTCGCGGGCATGACGAGAGGCGCTAAATCGCCTCTCGTCAGTTCAGGTGGTAGAGGCGAGTGACGTTCTCGCTGGTGATCTTGCGGCGCACGTTGGGCGAGATCCGGGCGAGGTTCTTGTCGAGCACACGCTGCGAATCCGGCCAGATGCAGTCGGGGTGCGGGTAGTCGGCCCCCCAGATGATGTTGTCTTCGCCGATCAGCGGGATGATCGGGTCGAGATACTGATCCTGCCGGTAGGTGACATAGCCCTGGCGGCGGAAGTAGTCGCTTGGCTTTAGCTTGAAGTTGAGACTCTTCGCGCGATCGGCGTACTCGGTGTCGAGCCGGTCGAACACATAGGGCAGCCAGGTCACCCCGGATTCGCCGAGCACGAAGTTGAAGTCCGGATATTTCTCGCAGGCGCCCGACGCCAATAGCGAGACCAGCACTTCCATCGTGTCGAGCTGGAACAAGGCCGAGCGCACCAGCCGCCATTGCGTGAAATATTGCTTCTCCATTTCCGGCGTGTCGGGCGCCCGCAGCGCCTTGAAGCCGGTCGAATGGAACGAGATCGGGAACCGGCATTCCGCCGCCGCCTCCCAAAGGGGGTACCATTCGTGCGTGTAGAGCGGCGGGGTCATGCGCTTGAACGCGAGATCGCCGCCGCGCAGACCCATCTTGGCGCAGCGTCGGATTTCGGCGGCAGCCTCGACAGGGTCGGTGTTGGGGATGATCGCGAGCGGGAATACCCGTTTCGAGTCCGCCCGCCTGGCGAAATCGGCAACCCAATCGTTGTAGACTCCATCGGCCCAGGCACGAAGCCGCGCGTCTGCGATCAAGTCATTGATCATCAGGCAGCCGTAAACGACCTCCGCGGAGAGACCGTCGCGGTCGAGATCCGCAAGGCGCAACTCCGGGGTCGTCGGGCGGGGCTTGGCCCCAGGCCGCGAGCTCCACTCGAAACCGAGATCCTTCATCTCGTCGATATGGCCGAACATGCCCCGTTGGTAAGGGAGAAAGCCCGGCCCTATGCCGTTCCACATCCCC